>JBEKQH010000411.1:0-2585 GCA_049519915.1 Opitutaceae bacterium | reverse complement strand
GTCGGTGCGGTTGAGTTCCACTTCCGGCCATAAAAGTTTCAAGATATGACATTGGGCGGTCAAATTGGTCAGCAGGGCCCTTCCGCTGTTTGAATTGTCGTGTGTCGGAATGGCCTCACCCACGGTGGCCTGAAGATCGAAATCGCCGATGCCTTTTCCTACGGCGAGCGTGGGGGTGAACACATGGTTGCGATTGGTATAAACCAAAGCACCCGTCGGAAGGCCATATTGGGCGAACAGGGTCACGATATAGTCGCCCGACTGTTTAGGGGCGCTGAAAAGCCGGTATTTAAGGAGAATCCCGGGCCAGTCGTTGAGTCCTGATGCCGGACTGGTTCCTCTCCTGACTTGATAAGCGGGCAGGGCGACGATGACCTCCGTTTGTTCAGTCGGGATCAGTTCCAGTCCTTTGCCGCCATCGTAGACGTCGACGGTCGTGCCATTTTTCAGGGTCTGGCGGTTTTGATCGTAGCGGAACTCCTCTTCCAGACGGGGGGTGGTGGTGGCAAGTGGAGTAATCCAATCGGGTTGTGAAGCCTGCGCCGCCGCGACGCGATCATGCCAGTGGTCGAAGTAATCGGCGATGGACGAAGCGATCCCCGGGTCGGCCGCGAGCCTCGGGGTGATCACAGATAGCAGCCCAAGGGCGGCCGAGGTCAGGAACGCGCGGTTAAACAAGCGATAGGGTCGGGGCCGGTTTTTGAGAGGTTTCATAAAAAAACGGGTGAATGTTTTGCGCCAGCAAGTAGTTTTATCGGAGTCGTGTTTCATTGACGTAATGTCGTAAGCATGCGACATTCCATTTGAGTGAAAAAATGGCCAGCAGAATCAAATAAGGACGGGAATAAGATTTCCTTGTGCCGGCGTTCATTGAATCTTTTGCAAGGCAAATTGGCCCGGCGCTGCGGGGTCTCGCGCCAGTTCCTGAGCCTCGTCGAAGCCGGCCGGGCGCAGCCGAACGTGCAAGTCGCGTTGCGGCTGGCCGAGGCGTTGGACTCTTCGGTGGAAGAATTGTTCGGCGCGGCGCAGAAGAAGAATAAAGCGAAGGGCCTGCCGGTGCAGCTGACCCCGACAGGACTGAACGCCGGCGCGCGGCTCCATCTGGCGAAGATCGGTCGACATTGGGTCGCGCATTCCGCGGATACGATCGCGTCATTCGGCGGAGGTTTTTCCGAGGCGGATGGCGTGCTGGCGACGGCGGACCGCCCGGCGCGGGCTCATGTTTATCGGGATACGGCGGAGTTGAAACACAATCTGGCGGTCGCGGGTTGCGATCCGGCGCTGGCTTTGATCCAGACCGATGCCGAAAAGGGACATGGTTTGCCGGGCCGTTGTTTTTGGGTGAATTGCGGGAGCGCCCGCGCGTTGCAACGGCTCGCCGCCGGCCAGGTCCAGGTGGCCGGCCTGCATTATGGCGGGACCGACGAGGGCGAAAATCTCCGGCAGGTCCGGTCGTTCGATCCATCGGGCAAATGGCGGATTCTGCGTTTCACGCGTTGGGAGCAGGGCTGGATGGTGCGTCGCTCGGTTGGGAAAAAATTTCGCGGGGTGGCCGATCTGGCCTCGCATCGGTTTCGCCTGGCTAATCGGGAAGCAGGCTCGGGCAGCCGGCACTGGCTCGATGGTCAATTGGCGCAGCTCGGTCTCGCGGCCGCCGCGGTGCCTGGCTACGGCCAGGAATTCACCAGTCACTGGAGTTGTGCGCAGGCATTGGTCGAAAACCGGGCCGATGTGGGTGTAGGCCCGCGGGCGGTGGCGGCGATTTTCGGGCTGGAATTCTTGCCCGAACTTGTGGTGTCCTTTGATCTCGTTGTGCCGCGGACGCAATGGGAGCACCCGCGCCTGCAGGCCTTGTTGGAACGCCTTCGTGGCCGGACGTTTCAAAAGGAAATCGAATCGTTACCCGGCTATGAAGCGGGCGAGGCAGGCACGCTGTTTGACGGCCGGGTTTTAAAGGCCTGAGTTGATCGGCGGATCGAAAGCGCCGCGCGGTTGGAGTGAAAACGGCGATCGTGAGGGGGCTCCATTGACAGAGACGGAGGGGGTGGCTCCATCCTCCGACGAGCGATGTTTCGGAACCTGAAACACGATGTCTATATAAAAGCCTGTAATCCTTGCCGATTTCATCAAACCTGGCAGCTCGGGCAGGCCGCAAAAACGCGATCACAGTTTGGTGAGTTGCGGAACGAACATAAAGATGTGCGGTCCAGCGGCTGGGCTATCAGGTCGGTCGAACCCTTTGTCTTTGTGCCGGGACAAAGACGTCGGCCGATCCGCAGGAATTTATCCCGATAGTTTTACATGGTAACCTGCCTTATTCTCAGATGCCCAGCCTCATGCCCATGTTGACTTGAAATGAATTTGTTAATCTTCCGAACGAACGCCTGTTTCTAGTCAAAACTTAGCAAATTTTCCCCCTCGAAAGAGGGATGAAAACGCCAGTCGTTTGTCGCTATTGTGTGACTCCCCTTCCGTCCTCAATGGGCTGCTGCATGTTTTAAAGAGGCTCTCCCTAACCCATCACTATTCAAGCCTACCCCCTCATCACTTTTTACCATGTGCTCTATTAAAATGAAATCATCCGA
>JBEKQH010000410.1:0-2601 GCA_049519915.1 Opitutaceae bacterium | reverse complement strand
ATCGCAGCCAGAGTCAACGCCAAGACGCTCTCGCCGGCTTCAAGGAAGGCCGATATGACGTGATGGTCGCGACCGACATCGCGTCGCGCGGCATCGATGTCGCGGGCGTGTCGCACGTGATCAACTACGATATTCCCATGACGCCCGACGACTATGTGCACCGGATCGGGCGCACCGGCCGCGCCGCCGCGTCGGGCGACGCCTTTACGCTCGTGACGCCGGAAGACGCCGGCGATCTGCGCGCAATCGAACGGTTCATCAAGGCGACCATTCCGCAGCTCAAGCTCGAAGGCTTTGACTACAATGCGGCGATCCCTGCGCCCCAGCCCGGCGAGCCTCGCCTGGGAGGCCGCACGCCTCACCCCCGACGCGAAGCCGCGGCCCGACCCGCCGCGCCCGGTCATCATCCCAAAGGGAAGCCCGGCGGCCATTGGCGCAGCCGGGGCCGGCGTTGAGATTCACCACCATTGTCTCAACCCAAGGCCTACCGGGCCTGTTTCTTCTCGCGCTTGGCGAGTTTCTTTTCCTTGGCCGTTTTCTGCGGCATTTTCTTGGTCTGTTTCCTTGAATCTTGTGACTTGGACATCTTCCAATACTAGCGGTTCGAGCCGCTTTTGCACGCTTATCCGCGCATATTTTTGGCCCATGGATTATTTCACGCGAAGAAATCGAAGGGAGCAAAAGTTCTAATTGAAACGAAAGCCCAGAGCCTCCAGTTCATTCATGTTGAAAGGCGCGCACTCCAGCACTTCTTGCAGCTTGGCCAAAGCCTCGTGCCGGGTGGGTGCATCGAATAAAACCGCCCCATCGCCGGAGTCGTGCAAATGCACCGCCCACGGGCTGGTCTCGGCGTCTGCGCTGACCTGCCATGCAGATCCGTAGAGATAATTACCCGGCAAGCCGGGGTGCGGGCCGGTTCCGGGCACGAGAAACAAAGTGTGAACCGGATCGTGGGTGCCTTTTGCCCGGTGCAACGCGGGACGGCCGGCCACCACCGCCCGGACACTCTCCGCCGCCGCGCGGCGCGCGGATGGCAGCGACTGAGAATAACGGTCAAAGATGCTGGCATTGGACTCCAAGGCCTCCGCGCCGATCTGCCCGGCGATGAACGCATCGAGATTGTTCGCGTGGAACGAGGGCAGCTTGGCAAGCGATCGCGCAGTGACATGTCCGCCCTTGTGATCCGCGTCCGGGTAGACTTGATGGGCCGCGTATAACCGTTTGAGCGCATCCTGGTAAGACGGAGTGACCGGCAAAATACCGGTGGGACTGTGTTCAATCATCTCCATGACGGTCTGGTCGAAATGCAGGTCGGGGTCGTTGGCCATTATGCAATTAAGTTAATCGGCGCCGGCGGCCAAGACGAGGCTCATTTGCCGATTGAGGATTGTTTCTCGCGAAGTAGACGAAGGCCGCGAAGGGGAAGAGCCTCTCCACGGAAGCCACGGATAGACGGTTGGGACCGTTTATGGGCAGCCCGTTCGCGGTATTCCACAAGGCAGGGCACGACCGATAAGGCGGCGCACATATCGCCAACGGTCGCGCCGTACCTCCTACGCCTGACTTCATTGTCTGAACCTTCACGGCCTTTGCGTCCTTTGCGTGAAAAAAAATCGTCTGCTTTGCCTCGATAATTTTCCCCGCAGGGCCAGAATCGAATTCCATTAAAACGATCGATCAACTTTTGTTCGGGTGGGTAGCCGTCGCCAGTCTCTGGACCCTTCTCCAATTTGGCTTTGACAAATGGCGGGCCCGTCAACCGGGCGCCCGCCGCATTCCGGAGTCAACCCTCTTATGGACGAGCGCATTGGGCGGCTGGCCCGGCGGGTTGCTCGGCATCCTCCTCTTCCATCACAAGTCGGCTAAGCCATCGTTCCTGTTCAAGTTTGCCCTCGCCTTTTTTGTCTGGGCTGCATTCGTGGCCGGCGTCTGGAAAACGGGAAAAAATTAACCACAAAGACACAAAGAACACGAAGTCCGGAGAAGAAATAGGCGAAGAAGCTCGAATAGCCGCATTCTGACTTTTCAGCTCTCCGTGCCCTTTGCGCCCCCGTTGGTAATACAAAACCATGGCCCAGTTCCAATCCAACGATCCCCTGCACGGCGTCACCCTCGAACGGATCCTCACCGAACTCGTCGATCGTTATGGCTGGGAAGAAATGGGACGGCAGGTCGCCGTCCGTTGTTTCCTCTTCGATCCAAGTATCAAATCCAGTCTGACCTTCCTTCGCAAAACTCCCTGGGCCCGGTCGAAGGTCGAGGACATGTATAAAAAACTGAAAACTGAAGGCTGAAGGCTGGAAGACGCTAGGGCGTGTTTTTGAAATAAAACGTGATGTCGTTTGCTTATGGCCTGCACAGAGGAGTTCTTCACGAACAATTTTGAACCGTGAACCATCAACGGTGAAAAGTGAACCCAACCACTCGCTGCTTGATTTCACGCGAAAGAGCTTTAACGCTTTGCCGCCAGTGTAATCCGCCAGGGTAGCTCAGTGGTAGAGCAGAGGACTCATAAGCCTTTGGTCGCCGGTTCAATCCCGGCCCCTGGCACCATTTTGGTGCAAAATCATTCGAGTGGTTTTTCACATCCATTCGCCTTAC
>JBEKQH010000409.1:0-2603 GCA_049519915.1 Opitutaceae bacterium | reverse complement strand
GGATTTGCCGGCGGTGGAAAAGTGGCTGGCCCGACGGGCCGGCCGGCCCGGCTCCGATCGGCCGGTCTATTTTTCATATTTTGGGAGCGGTTGTCTCGACGCGTTCGATCTAAAAGGGGCCCTTTTATTGCCCTCGTTTATTGACCCGCCGCGGAGGTTCATTCTTACGCTCGAGCCGGGAACTTATCTTATCAGCGCCACCATGCTGCAATCGGTGCATAATCGGACGGCTTTTGGGCCGTGGTGTAAATCGTATGAGGATGAATATAAAACCCTGGCCGCTCGCATTAATCGGATCGAGCAACGGCCTCAGGATGGCGCCGAATTAAAAACATTCGCCCAGACTGGGTTGCTGCAACGTTACGATGATCTCCGGCTGGCCCGCCTCTGCGGCTATTTGCGGAAACGCGAGCCCGACGAACGGATCACTTTTGGTATTCTCGTCTACGAGCTGAATCAGGCGCAACTCGATCAGGCGTTGTCGGGGCCTGCGCCCGAAGGACGATGAGGGGTTCGGCTTTTTTTTAAGCACAAGGAGCCTGTCGGGCTTCGGCCAAACAAAAACGCCGGCCGTGAAATCACGGCCGGCGTAGGGCGGAAATTCAATGCTCACCTCACACCGCTTTGGGCAGCATCGTGATGAGCTCCGTCGCATGCGGATGTTTGCGCTTCACTTTGAACAGGCGGGCGCGACGGCGGAGCATGCGGTTGAGTTTGTCGACCAACAGGTCGACGGCCTTGTGCATGTCGTGGGAAGTGACCCGGGCGTTCATGTCCGGGCCGTGTATCTCAATATGCCCTTTGGCGGAAAACCGGGTACCCACCGCCTGTTTGGGATCGCACTCAAGCTCGATGCGCACCCGCACAATGCGCTCCTCGTGGCGGAACAGGCGCTCCGCCTTTTCATTGACAAAGGTTTTTAGTGACGGCGTGAGTTCGAGATGAATGCCGGAAACGATGATGTCGTTGGTGTAATTTTGTCTGTTCATGTTTCTGCCTTTGGGTTGAGTTACCTTACAAAAAATGTTCTTCCCACCGTTATGGCCTCGCTAAGCGAAGCACTTTCCGAATTCAGCACCGTCATCGTGACGGGCGGATCTTCCGGTATTGGAAAATCGTTCATTGGTGCGATGGCAAACATGCGCCCTGATTTGGATTTTTTCAATCTTTCTCGGCACGAACCTGACATAAAAGATTCAAAGCTTAAGTTGCGCCACTTCCCGTGCGATCTCGCGGAGCCGATGCAGGTTGAGAACGCAGCGGCCCAGTTAGAAGAGATTCTTTCCCGCAATCCATCGGCGGGAAGCGTGCTGCTTATCAACAATGCCGGCTTCGGTTCCTATGGGCCGTTTCCGGAGCCGAACCTCGCTCACCAGCTCGGCATCATCGACGTGAACGTGCGCGCGCTGGTGCAACTCACGGCGCGGCTGTTGCCCGTGCTCCAGGCGCGGGGCGGGGCGGTGATGAACATCGCCTCGACCGCGGGCTTTCAACCCACGCCATGGATGACGACCTACGGGGCGACCAAGGCCTTCGTGCTGCACTGGAGCCTCGCGCTCAACGAGGACCTGCGCGGCAGCGGCGTGCGGGTGCTGGCGGTGTGTCCGGGGCCGACCGCGACAAATTTTTCCAAAGCCGCCGGTTTGGGCGAAAACACCTTGCCCATCATTCCGGGCGAGACCTGCGAGCAGGTCGTAATGACGTCGCTGCGCGCGCTGGCCGCGGGCAAGAGTCTGGTTGTCAGCGGGTGGCGCAACAAACTGCTGGCGTTGATCGGATCGCTGCTTCCCAAGCCCCTGGCGGCGCGCATCGCGGGGAAAGTCATCGCTCAACACCGGCCCCTGCCGAAAAATTCATGACAGTGGTGGGCGAGGGCACGCAATGGGGCCGCCTGCCGCAAGGGCCGGTGCGCATGATTGCGCCGGATGAACTTCGCGCGTGGCTGATCTTCGAAGATGCGCGCCTGCTGGTGTTCAATAAGCCGGGCGATGTCGTCTGCCATCCGTCCAAGGCCGGGCCATGGTCGAGCCTGGTCGGCGCCGTCAGGGAAGAGTTCGGCCTGGCGGCGGCGCATCTGATCTTTCGACTCGACCGCGAAACAAGCGGGGTGGTCGTTTTTGCGAAGGATTCCGCCACCGCGGGCCGGCTGCAAAAGGCGATGCAACGCCGGCGCGTGCGGAAAACCTACCTGGCCATTTTGACCGGCCGGTTGGCCCAGGCGGTGACGGTCGATCAACCGTTGGCCGATGACGAAACCGGCCCGGTGTTCGTTAAATCAAAGGTGTGGCCGGAGGGCCGGCCGGCGGTGACGCGTTTCGAGCCGCTGGCGGCCACCGACCATTTTACGCTGGCGCAAGTGGCGATCGAAACCGGCCGCAAGCACCAAATCCGCGTGCATGCAAAATGGCTCGGGCATGGCGTGGTCGGTGACAAAATCTACGGTCCGGATGAGCGGCTTTTCCTGGAATTTATCGCGACGGGATGGACGCCGGCGCTTGCGGAGAAGTTGCGGTTGCCCCGTCAGGCGTTGCATTGTGCCGAGATCGATCTGCAGCCGGCGGATTTGCCAGGCTCACCGCCCGCGGGCGAACCTGTTCCGAACG
>JBEKQH010000408.1:0-2604 GCA_049519915.1 Opitutaceae bacterium | reverse complement strand
CCAGGCCGGCCATTTTTTAGATGAATATCGAAATTTTCAACGACCTGCTGAAGCTTGCCGTCGAGAGCGGCGCGAGCGATATCATTATCAAATCCAACAAGCCTGGCTACGTCCGTTTGGGCGGCCGTCTGAAACCCGTGGACATGGATCCCTTCACGGGCGCGGAAGTGCAGGAGTTCGTCGACGACCGGGTTCCGCGCGTTTTTAAGCAGCAATGGGAGACCGAAGGCCAGATCGACTTTGCCTATACGGCGGACGGCGTCGGGCGCTTCCGGGTCAACGCGTTTCAGCAGCGCGGAACCACCAGTATCGTTTTCCGCCACGTGAAAAGCCGTGTGCCCAATTTTGCCGACCTCAATCTCCAGTCGGCTCCGTTGATCAAATTTTGCAAGGCCAAGGACGGCATCCTGCTGGTCTGCGGCGCCACCGGTTCGGGGAAAAGCTCAAGCATGGCGGCCATGCTGGGCTGGGTAAACCAGAACCTCGACCGCCATATCGTCACGATCGAAGACCCGATCGAATATACGTTTCAGGACGACAAATCCATCTTCAACCAGCGCGAAATCGGTCTGGACGTACCCGACTACGAAAAGGCCGTCAAGTCCGTGCTCCGGCAGAATCCCGATATCATCCTCATCGGTGAAATGCGCGACCGCATTACGTTCGAGACCGCGCTTTCCGCCGCGGAGACCGGCCACCTTGTGATTTCGACGATGCATGCGGCCACGGTCCATCAGGCCATCACCCGCTTGTACGAATTTTTCATGCCGGAACAGCAGATCCAGGCCCGCCGGCAGATCGCCGGTTCGCTCCGCGGCATCATTTGCCAAAAGCTTATTCCGTCCCTTGAGGGCGGCGGTCGGATGCCCTCGTTGGAAATTTTGCAGGCCGATTCCGTGGTGCGGAACCTTATCCTGGAGGGACAGTTCGAAAAAATCCAAGCTATCCTCGAGTCGGGTTCCGATACCGAAAACCTGTCGTTTAACAGCGATCTCTATCGATTGATCAAAGCCGGCAAGATCAGTAAATCGGATGGTCTCAAATTCTCGCCGAATCCCCAGGCCCTCGAAATGAATCTCAAGGGCATTTTCTTGAAGACGTGAGGGCGGGCGTAGTTGTGATTTTGTAATAGGTCGTTCGCAATTGGTCTTTGGTGGTCGGTCCAACGTTGAACTTTGGAAATCGATCGGCTCCATTCAGGGAAACGCTGGTTGGCGACCCATGACGGATGCCAAATACCCGGCAACCAACTGCCAACTACGAATTACCAACTGCCAAAGGAATTTTTCGTGCTTGGTTTTTTCAGGTCCCGGCGATTAATCATGTCCTTTACACATGGCACTCGCACTTCTTTTTGCCGGGCAAGGCGCTCAAAAAACCGGCATGGGCCGCACCTTGCACGAGCATTCGCCCGCCGCGCGCGCATTGTATGACCAAGCCGACGCTCTACTTGGCTGGGAGGTGTCCAAGGTCAGCTTCGAGGGTCCGGAGTCCGAGTTGACCCAGACCAAGGTTTGCCAGCCCGCGCTCTTCGTCCACGGCCTGGCCTTGCTGGCCGCGTTGCGGGAGCTGGGCAAGCTGCCGGCGGAAGGGCCGAAATTTGCGCTGGGTCTGTCGCTTGGCGAGGTCACCGCGCTGACGGCCGCAGGGGTCTTCGACTTTGCCACCGGCCTGCGGGTCGTGGCCGAGCGGGCCCGGCTGATGCAGCTCGCTTGCGAGCAGACGACCGGCGGAATGGCCGCTATCATCGGCGAGGAACGGGGCAAAATTCTCGAATTTTGCCGCGAATTCGATCTTGAAGCGGCTAATTTCAATGGTCCCGGCCAGGTCATTCTCTCCGGGGAAAAATCGAACGTGGAGGCCGCCGTCGCCGCGGCGAAAGAGCGTGGGATCAAGAAAGTGGTTCCGCTTAAAGTGGCCGGCGCCTACCATAGCCGGCTGATGGAACCGGCCCGCGCGGGATTTGCCGCCTTTTTGGACAAAATCCCTTTGGCCGAGCCGCGCTTCACGGTTTTCACCAATACCACCGGCCGTGCCGTCGCCCAGCCGGATGAAATTCGGGCCGCGCTGGTCAAACAGATCGTGTCCTCGGTGCTCTGGGAAGACTGCATGCGCGGTGTCGCCGCGGCCGGCGCGACCGTGTTTTGGGAACTCGGTCCGGGGGGCGTGCTGGCAGGCCTCGCCCGGCGCACGGAAAAATCGTGGGTTGTAAAAGGTTTCAGCGAGTTTGCGGATTTGGCCGCCGCCTGATTGAATTCCTGTTCGCATGGATGTTCCGCACATAAGAAATTTTTGCATTATTGCCCACGTCGACCACGGCAAGACCACCCTGTCCGACCGGCTGCTCGAGTACACCAACACGGTCGCGCACCGCGTGCTCACCGACCAGCATCTCGACGCCATGGACCTGGAAAAGGAGCGCGGCATCACGATCAAAAGCCACCCGGTGACCATGCGCTACACGGCCAAGGACGGCCAGATCTACAAGCTCAACCTGATGGACACGCCCGGGCACGTGGATTTTTCCTACGAAGTCTCGCGCAGCCTGGCCGCGTGCGAGGGCGCGGTCCTGCTGGTGGACGCCGCCCAAGGGGTCGAGGCGCA
>JBEKQH010000407.1:0-2607 GCA_049519915.1 Opitutaceae bacterium | reverse complement strand
CCTGGGCATAGGGCAACGCCATTTGGGTGAGGCCGGTGCGGCGGGCGGTTTTCGGCAGTTCGGTGATGGCGGTGCGCGGAAAGAAACCATCGGTCAAAACGCGCGTCAAGTCGTCGCGGGTCAGCTCGGCCTTGAGGGTGCCGCCGATGAGCGACGAGCCGCGACTGGGAACGACGAGAGCAGCTTTTTTCAAGTGTTCATCGGCGAACAACTGTTCCTTGGCCTGGCGGCAGGAGAAGGTGAGGGCATTGAACTGCCAGGCGTCCAGCTTCCGTCCGCCCGCGGCGAGTTGCTGGTTGACGGTGTGGGCGAGGGCGAGGTCCATGTTATCGCCGCCCAGAAGGATGTGATCGCCCACGGCGATACGGGTCAGCGCGAGTTCGCCGTCCCGGGCGGTGACGGCGATGAGCGAAAAGTCGCTGGTGCCGCCGCCGACGTCCACGACCAGAACGACGTCGCCCGGTTTGACCTGTTTGCGGAAGCCTTCGCCCATTTTTTCGAGCCAGGCGTAGAAGGCCGCTTGTGGTTCTTCGAGCAGGGTGACATGGCGGAATCCGGCCTGTTGCGCCGCCTGGAGGGTGAGGTCGCGGGCGGCGGCGTCGAAGGACGCGGGCACGGTCAGGATGACTTCCTGATCGGCGCCGGGGCAGTCCTTGAACTGGTGGCCCCAAGCCGCGGAGAGATGGCGCAAAAAATGGGCGGACGCCGCGAGCGGGGAGATTCGCGGCACCTCGGGGGGCGCCTGCCAGGGCAGGATGGGATCGAGCCGGTTGACGCCGGCGTGACACAGCCAGCTCTTGGCGGAGGAGACGAGCCGCGCCGGCACCTTGCCGCCATGGGAGCGGGCAAATTCCCCGACCAGGACCTCCGGGTGTTTGCCCCACGGCAGCGCGAGACCGTCCGCGGGAAATTCCTGCGCGTTGGGCAGGTAAAGGAAGGAAGGGAGCAGCCATTTTTCCTCGACGGCCCCGACGCCGGTGACTTGCGGAATGGGCAGCATGGTTTGCTCGCCGCCGCGCGCGCCGGCGTCGGCGAGGTTGAGGTAGGAGACCGCGGAATTGGTTGTTCCCAAGTCAATACCGATGGAATAACGAGGCGTGGAACCAGGCATAGGACCGCTCTTTCTTCGCTCTTTCTTTTGGGGTGGCTGGTTTTGGGTGGCTAGAGTTCGACCTCCGCCGGCGCGAGGATCCGCGGATCGAGCGCTTCGGATACGGCGGGGAGGCGGACGGCGCTGGCGACCCAGCCGTGATGTTTGAGGGTGCCGCGAAAGGGCGGTTGACCGGCGACATTGCCGGTGAGGCGGATGCGGCCCGCATCAAAGCCGGCGGCGAGGGTGATGGCGTCGCCTTCGGCCTCTTTCCGGACCGGTTCCACGGTGAAATGGGCGGCCAGCACTTTTTTGCAACCGGCATGAACGGCGCGCGCCGCGGCGCCGACCTCGGCATCGGAGAACGCGGCGACGTCTTCCTGAAGGAAATCAATCAACCGGCCTTCGCGTTGGAGCAGTGACAGCACGAGGAGGCCGGACGCATGGGTGCGTTCCGGCGTCGGGGCCGCTGTCGGGGTCAGGATCGGCGCAGGTGTGGGTGCGGATGCCTTGGTGGGCGCGGTTGCGGGTTCCGGCGGGCGTGGTTCGCCGGCGGGAAGGTCGGCGGATTGGGGATCCCGCAAGGTCCGCCAAAAGCGGTTCCAAGCGAGTCCAAGCCGTTTGGTGAGCGAAAGATTCGACGGGGAATTGCCAGCCATACGCCATGCAGAATGGCCCAAAGGAGCGAACATTAAAAGGCGAAATTAAAAAGAGAAAGCGGGCCTATTTCATTGACCCGCCGGTTCACGTTTCTTTACGTTTGAATCATCAACCAAGAACGCGGGAACCAAATGAAAAATATTTTTGCCCGAACCAGTCTGATAATTTTGGCGGGATTGAGCTTGTCCATCCTGGCTGGCTGCCGAACGGCCAAGCCTGACGGCGTCGCCCAGGGACACGCCGATTCGGTGCAGGACCGCCTGGCGAATGTGCTCCACGCCAAGGCGCAGGCGGGATTGGATTGCGCCCGGATCGTGATCGACAACGGGCAGATCGCGAGCGTGGGGCTGCACAGCGGGCCTTATCTGGCCGCCCTCAAGAAAATTGACGTGAGCGGTTGCCCGGAGAACTTTCGCGCGGCCTGGTCGGATTATCTGGGGGCTTGGGAACGGAAACGCAAGGAGGAACAGGCCACGCGGGAGACAATCGATGCCATTTCGATGTGGAAAGGCGGGTATGCTGATTTACCGGCCACGGTGCGGAGCATCGAGGCTTACGACACGCAGAGCGCCTGGGACAATTGCGAGCACATTGCGGCCGGGTGGGGGGTCGCGGTGGCCAAGCCAGGCCTGACCAGCCCGAGCCAGAAAGTGGATTGAAGGGGGCAAACGGAGGAGGATAAGGTGGATACGCTCGATCGCCACGGTTTTTACTTTACCGCCACGGCTTGGGCGACGGCGTCGGCCAGCTGTTCCCCGCGCAAGTCGTTGCCGAGGACTTTGCCGTCCGGGCCGATGAGCACGGTGAAGGGAATGCTTTCGACCCCGTATTTGGTGGCGAGCTGGTTGCCCCAGCCC
>JBEKQH010000406.1:0-2608 GCA_049519915.1 Opitutaceae bacterium | reverse complement strand
AGACGCGAGCGGCGGATCAAAACCAACTACCAACTACTAATTACCAACTCCAAACTCCAAACTCCAAACTCCAAACTACCAATTACCAGCTACTCATGGTGAAAGATTTCCCAGAAAATATCTCCAGGACCGATGTTTTGATGGCGAGTTTCGACAAAGCGGCTTCGAACTACCATGAACATGCCCAGGTGCAGGCCGCGCTGGCCGAGTGGCTGGCGGAGTGGCTGCCTGAGGGGCGGAACGGCCGGGCGCTGGAGGTTGGAGCGGGGCCCGGCACATTTACCCGGCTTCTCATGCCGTGGGCCGGATGGTTGATCGCGTCGGATATTTCGCCGGCCATGTGTGCGGCCGGGCAAGCAGAGCTGCCAAACGTGGAATGGCGGGTAATGTCCGCGGAGAAGCCGGAGCCGGGGCCGTGGGACTGGATATTTTGCAGTAGCATGCTGCAATGGGCAGCCGATCCCGGGGCGGTTTTTTCCGCCTGGAAAGAACGGCTTTCGCCCGGCGGCCGATTATTGGCGGGCTTGTTTGTCGAGGGAAGCTTGCCGGAGTGGCGGGCGGTGGCGGGCGAAGCTTCCCCATTGGTCTGGCGCCCGACCGAGGAATGGTGCGCCTGCCTTGAGCGCGCCGGACTGCGCGTGGTCCGCTGCGACGTGCAGCCTCGGGTATTTAAGTTTTCATCCGCTCGGGCATTTTTGCGTTCGGTGCATGGCGTGGGCGGGGCGCCCCGGCGGCGTCTGCCACCCGGGCGTTTGCGCCGCCTGCTGCGCGACTACGAGGCCTGTTTTGCCACCTCGCGCGGCCTGCCGGCCACCTGGATGTTTTATCGCGTCGAGGCCGTCCGGTAGCCGTCGTCCAGGCGGCTTCGTCCGGAGTGAAACCGCGCATAACCCCGGATTTTTTTAACCGCGAAAATTAATTCGCGGGTCGGATCGTTTCCATGCAACAAAGCTCTGTCATGATCATTGGAGATATTGCAAAAATTCCCGGCCGTACCTTCCCGGCCCGTCGCTGGACGCGTGGGTTGGTGGGACAGACGGCCGGCCAGCCGATCCAGGCCAAAGGGTTTGCCATGGGTTATGTCGTGCTCGAACCGCATGGCGGCCAGGTGCCGTGGCACAACCAGGAACAGGAAGAAGTCTACATGGTCCTCGAAGGCCGCGGCGAAATTTGCGTGGGTGCCGAAAAACGGGAAATCGCGGCGGGTCAGGCGGTGTTCTTGCCTCCCACCGTTTTTCATCAGCTCACCAATACCGGCGATGAGCCGTTGCACATGATGTATATTTATTGTCCAGGCGGCGATGTCGCCCACTGGCGGCAGGAATTGGATGGAACCCTTCCGCCAGCCGGCGAGGGTTCGACGCCGCCGCTCCCGGCAGGCGCGCAGCCTCAGTGCGTGAAGGGGCGACCTTGAGAATTTCGAATATAATATCCCTCTAATAAACCTCCATTCTGGCCGTCAATTGGGGTATGAATACCGTTACCCTCGACGATGGCGCCAAGCGCCATTTTGCCCTGCCGGCAGCGATCGTGGTGAGTGCCTATGCGGGTTTGATCTTCGGTTTCGTCAGACACCCCCTCTTGCCGCCGTTGGATCCGCCCATTAGCCAGAAGACGCTTTCTCCGCCGATTATTTTGACGCTTTCTGAAATACAAGCGCAGAGCGGCGGCGAACCGACGCCCATTAGTTCATCCCCTCCGCCACGCCCTCATTTGCCGGAGCCAATTCATTCGGAGCCAGAAAACACTCTGAAAATTTCCGTGCCGCCGATTTCGCCGGCAGGTCCCGTGTCACCCAATTCCGGTCCGTGGTCACCGGGCGGCTTGCCGGACCCGGTGGAAGGCTTGGGCCCGCAACCGTTGGATTCCGCGCTTCTCGATCAGCCACCCGAGGTCTTGACGCAATTACAGCCGGAGTATCCCGACGAGGCTAAGGCGCGGGCCGAAAGCGGCAAGGTCGTGGTTGAATTCGTGGTGGACGAGTCCGGACACGTGCTGAACCCGCGCGTGATAAGTGCAAGCGATGCGGTCTTTGAGGGAACGACCCTGCGCGCGATTGAACAGTGGAGGTTTGCACCAGGCAAGTGGCACGGCGTGCCTGTGCGGTTTCGCCTGAACGTGCCGGTGGTGTTTCATCTCGACGAGTGACGAGGGCGCTATCCGGTCGGTCCACGAAACTTTACCGTTAACCCGCGCAAATCACTTTTTGATCAGCGCCCGGGCGAAAACCCGAAAAAAGTCCGCTGCGGCCAGTCAGCTCCAAAATGGCAGAGCCATTTTGGTTTAAGCAGCGTGGAGGCGAAGCCCGACACGCGGCTAGCGCGCCGATGCGGCGGGGCGGAGATCGAGCAGGTGTTTTACCCGCGCGGTCAGTTCCTTCGGGCTAAACGGCTTCGTCATATAGTCGAGCGCGCCGAGATCGAGGCCGAGATGACGTGCGTCCGTCGTTGCCCATGCGGTGAGAATCACGACGGGGATGGTGGCCGTGCGCGGATCGCGGATGAGGATTTCGCATACGACAAAACCGTCGATGTCGGGCAGCATAAGATCGAGCAGGATAAGATCGGGCCGCTGCACTCCGATCACACCGAGCGCCTCCCGGCCGGTC
>JBEKQH010000405.1:0-2613 GCA_049519915.1 Opitutaceae bacterium | reverse complement strand
ATAAATCTTCGAAATCTTGTTCTGCGTCTGCACGACGCGCAGCGATTCGCGCGTGCTGGCCTGCGTGCGGCGCAGCCCGGCCAGCCACGCGGTGGCGTTCAACTCGCGCACGGCCCTCTCCATCGGTTCAATTTTATTGATGAAGTTGTAACGCTTGATCCCGTCCAAACCCTGCTCCCAGAGCTTGCCGTAAAGGGCTTCCTGCTCGGCCGCCGTCATGGCCGGAACATATTTCTTCAAGTTAAGCTGCAGACGTTCGGTGAGCTCGCGCGCAAAACGGTAGGTCTCGGGAAACAGATGACCGGTGTCGATGAAGATGACCGGGATCTGCGGCGCGATTCGCGTGATGAGATGCAACATCACCGCCGACTGGATGCCGAAGCTCGTCGTCATGACCAAGCCCTCGCCAAACGTATCGATCGCCCAACGCACGCGCTCCTCCGCCGTGGCCTGTTCAAGGTCGAGGGAAACCGGGGCAACCGCAGGATCTGTCATATACCCAATAGGACATGTCCTAACTAAAGATTAAGTCAAGCGACCGCCCGTTTTCGGTCGTTGCCCCAGAGGACAATTATGGTATATTTATTTTATTTATGAACGACTTAGGAAAATTAATTTTCCTGTTTGGATTATTGATCTGCGCAATTGGACTATTGCTTTGGTCGGGCTTCGGGCGCGGCTGGCTCGGTCACCTGCCCGGTGATATCCATTACACGCGGGGTAACTTCAGCTTTCACTTCCCGATTGTGACCTGCCTGGTGATCAGTCTCGTGCTGACGACCCTGGCCTGGCTGCTGAGGAAATAATCTAGGTGGAACTCAGGAAATAATTAATTAGGAACCCAAGAAGCCAAGAATTTGGCATTCTTCTCCTGGATTCCTGGTTTCTTAATTAAGATACGCCGGTTATTTCTCTACGTCGGGCGGCAGCCAGCCAAAATCGACGAGGATTTTTCTCAATCCGGGATCGTCCGCTGAAAGTGGCGGCAGCCATAGGCCGAGCTTGTCGCGCTCCCACCAATGGCCTGCCGCATTGCCGGGCTGGGCGAAACGGTAGCGGTACAGGACGGCACGGACGTAGCGCGGGGGCCGCTGCGGAAACGGATTGCTATCAAATAAGCCGAGCGCGCCGGGATCGTTGTGGAGGAGTTTCCAGACCAGGTGGAGCGTCCATGGATAATCCTGCGGCGAAGCCATCGCCGCGAACCACATCTGCCAGTCAAAATGCAGTTGATAGGGCGCGATCTGTGGCGGCCGTCGCGACAGGTCGACCGGCAGGCCTTTGTAGGGATACGCTATCCAGTCCGCCTCGTCATCGGGCACGGCGGCGGCCGTCCCCTCGAACACGACGTTGTAGCGTTCCCGCCCCACGCTGCCGAACGCGCCATAGGTATTCACCAGGTCGAACGGTTCGAACGACGTGTTCATCATTTGATGCGGAGAGAGCAGGTTGAGCACAGGCTGCACGCTGAGCAGCGCCACCAGTCCGGTCAGGGCCCAACTGGCCAGGGACATCGGGCGGCTCGGCTGCGCCCCGGCCGCGGCCCGCTCCGCCCGGCGCACCCACCCGCGCGGGCAAATTTTGCTCCAGAACGAGTCGTCGAAGCAGGCCAGCGCCGGAACGATCGTCACCCAGTTGAGAAACGACAGGTTGCCGCTCAAGATCAGCGTGAGCTGAAAGGCGACGATCACCAGGCCAGCCAGGTGCCTCGCCCGCCGCGGCCAGAAGACAAACCACGGCGCCACGAGCTCTGCCCCGTGATTAAACAGCACGCCGGCCCGAAGCGCGAGTCGCGGCAGGAAATGAAACCAGCGGCTCAACCCATTCGGTATCGGCTGAGTCTCGAAGTGATAGTACAGCGCCGTAAAATCCCGCCAGCAAATGTCGCCGCGGATTTTGATCAAACCCGCGCCCAGCATAATTCGGAAAATCAACCAGCGAAAGAGCAGGATGACCAACCGGGGCGGTTCGCGGCGCGGAAACGGCCGCGCATCGAGCAACGGGCAAAGAAATACGGCGAGAAAGCCCGTCTCCAGCAATTGTGTCTCCCAGCCGTAGCCGTACCAGTCCTGTCCGACATGGACGAACGACAGGTAGAGCAGCCAAAGGGCGAGCAGCATCAACGCATTGGCCAAGCCGGCCACCACGGCGCACGCCAAAAGAAAGCCCGCCCACGCCCCCGCGAGCAAGGCGCTGTCGGAATGACCCAGCCAAAACAACGATGGCAGGTGAAAAAAACCGCGGGGGGTCGATCCGAAATAGCTCCGGACGCGTTCCAGAAACAACCCGACCGGCAGCAGGCCGTCCGAACCGATCAGCGGCCGGACCTGGTTGATCAAGACCAGAAAGGCGACCGCATAAACGAGCCCCAAAAGGCGCAGTAGAACAAAGCGCGTGAGCCAGTAAGTGGGCTTCGCAATCGCTGCCGGAAGGGCTGGCTCATCCGTCTGCACCGGGCGGCAGTTTCGGCCGGCCGCAAAAAAATTTCAAACGGATACGCCATACAAAGAAAACTTTAACCACGGATTACATGGATGGACACGGACCGTTGCGCGCGACCACCGTCGTGTCATTCCGAGACCCTGAGCAACCCCGACAAGTCGGGGTTGCCTG
>JBEKQH010000404.1:0-2615 GCA_049519915.1 Opitutaceae bacterium | reverse complement strand
GCGGTGGTCTTTGCCGCGGCGCTGGCGCGCTTTTTGCCGCGCACGTGGATGTGGGACAAGCTCGTGATGAAGGCGACCGTCGCCTCGTCGGCCCAACAAGCCGGCGCGGGGTCGGACGTCGAGACCGATGCGCTGGTCGGTCGACATGGCTTGGCGATGACGGCGTTGCGACCCGCGGGGCAGATTGAAATCGACGGTCGGAGGTACGAAGCGAAATCGGGCCTTGGAACCATCGACGCAGGGGCGACCGTTGTGGTCACCGGACGCGATGACTTTGCGCTGACGGTGGAAAGGGCGGACGTATGAACACGATTTTACTGCTGTTTTTGCTCGGGCTGGTCTTTTTGTTTTTCGAGGTGTTCACGCCGGGGCCGATCTTCGGCATTCTTGGCGGATTGACCCTGATCGGCGGCGTCGCAACGGCCTTCAACCAATACGGCTTCAGCGGCGGGCTGCTGGCCGCCTTCAGCGCGATAGCGGCGGTGTGCGCGACGCTTTATGCCGAACTGGTCTGGCTGCCCAAGACCCGCTTTGCGCAACGACTTTCGATCAGCGCAACCGCCGGCGCGGCCGGCCAACCTTCGGTCCGTCCCGAAGACGTGGTCGGCAAAACCGCCGAGGCGTTGACGACGCTGGCGCCGAGCGGTTATGTCCTCGTGGACGGCCGGCGCTACGAGGCGTTCTCGCAAAGCGGACATGTGGCGCGCGGCGAGCAGCTGCGCGTGACCGGTCTCGACCATTTTCATCTCATCGTAACCAAAAACTAAATCCATGGATTACCTAACCATCCCATTCATCATCGGCGCGGTCATACTGCTTATCATCGTCGCGCTGGTTTTTTCTTTTGTCAGCGTTTGGTTTAAAGCCTTTCTCAACGGCGCGCCCGTGGGCATGCTCAAGCTCTTTGCCATGCGTTTCGGCGGTGTGCCCTACGGCTTGGTGGTCGAGGCACGCATCAATGCCGTCAAGTCCGGCATCAGTCTCACGACGGACCAGATCTCCGCGCAATATCTCGCCGGCGGCAATGTCGTGGCCACCGTGCAGGCGCTCATCGCGGCGCAAAAGGCCGGCCTCAAGCTCGATTGGGACCACGCGTGCGCCATCGATCTGGCGACGAAAGGTTCGGAAAAATCCGTCATCGAGGCCGTGCGCACCTCCGTCGATCCCAAGGTGATCGATTGTCCGAATCCGGCCAGCGGGCGCACGACGATCGACGGCGTGGCCAAGGATGGCATTCAGGTCAAGGTGAAGGCGCGCGTGACCGTGCGCACCCATTTGGAGCGTTTCGTCGGTGGCGCGAAGGAAGAGACGATCATCGCTCGCGTGGGCGAGGGCATCGTTTCCACCATCGGCTCGGCCGACAACTACAAGAAGGTTCTCGAGTCGCCGGATAGTATTTCCAAGACGGTGCTGGCCCGCGGCCTCGACGTGGGTTCGGCCTTCGAAATTTTGTCCATCGATATCGCCGATGTCGATGTGGGCGAAAATGTCGGCGCCAAATTGCAGCAGGCGCAGGCCGAGGCGAACAAAAGCATTGCGCAGGCGCAGGCCGAAATCCGCCGGGCCGCGGCGGTGGCGGTCGAGCAAGAAATGAAAGCGCGCGTGCAGGAGATGCAGGCCAAGGTGGTCGAGGCGCAGGCGCAAGTGCCGCTGGCCATGGCCGAGGCGTTTCGCAGCGGCCGGCTCGGCGTGATGGACTATTATCGGATGCAAAACATCCAGGCCGATACGTCGATGCGGTCGAGCATTGCCAATCCCGACGAGAAGAAGTGAGGCCTGTATATGGACTGGCTGCTCAATCATCCGCTGATTTTGCTCTTCGCCGCCGTGGCGGTGGCGAACGTGGTGCAAAAGCTTAAGCGGGCCAATCTGCCCGTGCCGCCCCCACCGCAAAAGAGGCCGGCCGCCGATGCGGATGCGGCGGAGCGCACCCGCCGGGTGCAGGCGGAAATCCGCCGTAAGATCGCCGAGCGCGCTGCCGGCACGTCGGTGGAACCGCCGGCCTTACCCACTTCGTCCTCGGCCGAGCCTTCCTCGCCGGCGCGCCGTCCCGGTCTTTTTCAAGAGCTTGCGCGGCAGATGGCAGAGGCCCAAAGACTCGCCGAGAAGCGCGAATCTGAACAGCGCGGAGATGAGGAGCCGGCGCGGCAGCGGATCGAGGCCGAACGGAAGGCCAGGGAGCTGGCCGAAGCCCAGCAATGGGCGGACGCCCAGCGCGCGGTGCAGACGGAACCGCCGGCGGCGGAATCGGCCAATGTTTATGGCGCCGTCGACCCGGAATCGGCGGCGATCAGCGCGCGCGACCGGCTGCTCGCGGACTTGCGCGAGCCGTCCAGTCTGCGCCGGGCGCTGTTGCTGCGCGAAATCCTCGGCGAGCCGTTGGGATTGCGGTAGGGACTTATATTGGGTCTTTCGCGCGTCAGCGCGGGTAGGGCGGATTATCCGCCGTCTGTCATTCCGAGGGAAACGAGGAATCTCCAGGCACGTGAGATCCTTCGCCTTCGCCAATGAACTGTTTCGCGCGGTAGCGCGGGTGGAGCGCGTTGACCTCAACGCGCTGAGAGCGTCTTGAGGTCAAGCCGCTCCACCTAGAAAGGCTGAATTCGTGCGCAAGT
>JBEKQH010000403.1:0-2615 GCA_049519915.1 Opitutaceae bacterium | reverse complement strand
TGGCGGCGTCCGGTGAACCCATTTCCCCGGGAAGCGCGGCCTCGGCCGGGACCGCCGCCCCCGCCGATAGCCAGCAACACGACGCCGTGATGGCCTTGATGGCACTCGGCTACAAAGCGGCTGACGCGGACCAGGCCGTGCGCCGCGCCGCGCTCTCGCTCGGTGGCCGGGTCACGACCGAGGCGCTGGTAAAAAAAGCGCTCAACGGTTAGCAGCGTGTCGGGCTTAGCCTCCACGCTGTTAAAACCAAAATGGCTCTGCCATTTTGGAGTTGGCTGGCAGCAGCGGACTTTTGGGGGTTTCGCCCGGGCGCCGATTAAAAAATTCCGGGTGGTGGTCGGATCCTGTTTTTCAATACCGCCAAGGTTCAAAACGGTCCACCGCTCCGATAAAATTATTTATCCCTCGCCCAAATGGCGGAGCTATTTGTTCAGATGCCCGTGGGCAAAGCTCAACGGGCATCTAACGCTGGAACTCGAACGCCGTCATCTCGACCGCCGGCTGATCGTCGCGGCGTTCACGCTGGAAACGCAGGTCGGACAACGGCGCGGCCACGGGTGGGCCAAAGACCGTCTCGCTATTGTCGGCGGCCGCCGGCATCGGCGAAAGCTCGATCTGATTCATCCAGTCAAACGCCGCGCGCTGGGCGTCGATGGCCGCCCGATTGTTGGCGAGTGAATATCGGTTGGCCGCAAACACCGTTTGAAGCTCCACCGGACGCGCGGTGGAAACCACCGCGACCGGGTGGAATGATTCCGGCGGAACATTGACCTGGGTCAATTCGCGGACGCCCAATTTCGATTCCGACAGGGAACTGTTTTTTGCCGCCGGATTGACCAGCACGAACGCAACACAGGCCGCCGCGGCCAATCCTGCGCCCAACGCGAGATGAGCCAAACGGAACCGGCGGGCAGGAAAAACGGAGACTTTGCCCTCGGCCTGGCTCAAGGCCTCGGCCAGCGGAGCAGTCGGCGCATGAGTATTCTCGAAAAGCAACGTACAAGCCCGATGCATACGACAGTACTGCAAATAGGTGCGACGGTGGGCAGGACTGCGCGCGATCTCCGACTCCAGTTCATCCGCTTCCTCGGGGCCGATCTGCCGGTCGATGTAGAGGTTGATCAGCTCGATGAAACGGGACTCTTTCATGCGAATTCCACTCCTAATTTTGCGCGCAGGCTTTCGCGTGCGCGTGCAATGCGGCTTTTGACCGTGCCCACGGAGATGGCCAAAATCTCCGCGATCTCTTCGTAGGACAAATTCTTCACATTGCGCAGGATCAGAACCTCCCGGTGCTTGGGACTGAGTTTTTCCATTCCTTCGGCAATGCGGTCGACCAGCTCCTGCGTAACAGTCGCATCTTCAGGCGTTTCCATGTCGGTCGAAAAGACCTCCGACAGCGGCGTGGCATTGTCGGCCGATACGGGTTGATCGAAAGACACTGTATGGTCGCGTTTGCGGCGCCACCAATACCAGTAGCGGTTGCGCGCGAGGTTTGTGGCGATCTGGTAAAGCCAGGTCGAAAAAGCTGATTCCCCGCGAAAATTGACCAAGCCGCGATGTGCGCGAATGAATGCGTCCTGCGTAACCTCTTCAGCATCCTGCTGGTTGCGTAAAAGGTGATGGACCATGGAGTAAATGCGATCCCAATAGCGAGACACCATTTCACTAAAGGCCGCCTCATCGCCGCTTTTAAAACGGTCAACGAGCAATCGGTCGAGGGCAACTTCCTGCGCTTTAATGGACATACCTTCGCCCTGGCTATGATTCGAATAATTCAGAATTGTTCCCATAGATATTAACGGATGACGAGCGCCGGCCTGAATTGGACGGCCGGAAAGACCTGACGCGATACGATTAGCCAAAGTTTTATAATAACGTCGGTTTTTCGGCAAGAAGAAGCCGTCGCAAACATTCAACCTAGAACCTAAGATTATTGGAGGACAAAACGATACCCATACCTCGTTGAACGTTGGAGGTTCAAGGCGGCTTTGCCCTGCGAAGCTCGAAGGGCGTAGCAAGGCCCTGTTTCGCCCGTCGGCCCGTTTCGACAAGCTCAAGGCCCCGAGCCAGTCGAACGGGCTACGCAGGGCACGCATCGCATTGCGACGCGTGGTGGGCTGGCCGGGAGTCGAACCCGGAACCAACAACTTAAAAGGATGCTGCTCTACCATTGAGCTACCAGCCCCACAGTCGCGGAAGGTACCGGAAATAGATTTTAGTCGTCCATACTGGCAAGGTTTTTCGCTCAGAGCCCTCGTTGATAACAGTTCGACCTAGAAGCAAATATCAAGGTCTACCGACGGCGAAGCACACCGGTTCGGATCATCGGCCCCTCTCCGACCGCTTCCTGCACAACGCTCACTTGCCCGCGGGGCCGTCATCGTCCTCACCCGCGTCATAATTCAGAGTGGCATAGACGACGCCGATCAGATTATCTGGCGTGACCAATTCACGGTCGGCCTCTTCGTTGTTCAGCCCGGCCACCCGCCAGCCATGGGCTAGCTTTCCGATCAATTTATGAACCACTTCGACGCCACGTGAATTGCGATAGGCCACCGTCATCCCCGGTTTGAGCGTTTCGTATGGGACCGCGTTGATGACCAACATGGTGT
>JBEKQH010000402.1:0-2617 GCA_049519915.1 Opitutaceae bacterium | reverse complement strand
CGCCGCCATCATGGCCGACAGCATCAAGCAGGCGCAGGTGCACAGTCTCATCTATCACTACCGTTCGATCGGTCATACCCAAGCCGACCTTGATCCGCTCAGCGAACCCCCTCCGCCTTCCCCGCGCCTAGCCCTGAGCGAATTCGGCCTAAGCGAAGAGGATCTGGAGAAAGCCTTCGACGTCGGCCATTACCTCGCCGGCGGCCAGATGAAGCTGAGTCAGCTGATCGAGAACCTCCGCCTGACTTACTGCGGCCAGATTGGCGTCGAATACATCCACATCCAGGAGACCGAGGTACGCCGCTGGCTTCAGGAGCGGATGGAGCCGACCTGCAACCAGCCCCGGTTCACCAAACCGCAAAAGATCCGCATCCTCAAACGCCTGCACAAGGCCGAACTTTTCGAGAAATTCCTCCATACTAAATACGTCGGGCAAAAACGTTTTTCGCTCGAGGGCAGCGAGACGCTCATCGCCGCGCTCGACTCGATCGTCGAGCATTGTCCCGAGGCCGGCGTCGAAGAGATCATCATGGGGATGGCGCACCGCGGCCGCCTCGATGTGCTCACCTGCATCATGCGCAAGAGCTTCGACCAGCTCTTCGAGCAGTTTTCGGAGAATTATCTGCCCGACACGGTCGCCGGCGACGGCGACGTAAAATACCACCTCGGTTATGAGGCGGTGCTCGACACGACCAGCGGCAAGAAAATCGAGATGCGTCTGGCTTCCAACCCGTCGCACCTCGAAATCGTCGACCCCGTCGTCGAAGGCAAAGCCCGCGCCCGGCAGCGCGCGCGCGACGACGTTGAACGCCGTCGGGTGATGCCGCTGCTCGTGCACGGCGACGCGGCCTTTGCCGGCCAGGGTGTTGTGGCCGAGACGCTCAACTTTTCCCAGCTGCCCGGCTACCGGACCGGCGGCACGCTGCACATTATCATTAACAACCAGATCGGCTTCACCACCCTGCCGAGCGATGCCCGTTCCACCCGCTACTGCACCGACGTGGCGAAAATGATCGAGGCTCCGATTTTTCACGTCAACGGCGACCATCCCGAGGCGGTCTGCATGATGGCCGAGCTGGCGCTCGATTTTCGCGCGAAATTCCAGCGCGACGTCGTGGTCGACATGTATTGCTACCGCAAGCATGGGCACAACGAGGCCGACGAACCCGCCTTTACCCAGCCCACGCTCTACCGAAAAATCGCCGCGCATCCGCAAGTATCCGCGCTCTACACCGAAAAACTCATCGCCGAAGGCAGCCTCACCCCGGCCGAGGGCGAGGCGATCAAGGCCGAATACACCGCCAGCCTAGAGGCCAACTTGGAAAAGGCCAGGAAGCACGAGGCTGAAAAGGCCGCGGCCAAAGCCGCCGTTCGGCGCACCCAAACCGACCCGCGCGCCGCGTTCGAAGGTTCGACCGCCGTTTTTCAGCCGAAGTATAACCACACCCCGGTGCCCACCGGCGTCGCGCCCGGCCTCCTGGCCAAAGTGGTCCAGGGCCTCACCCGTGTGCCGACGAATTTCAAGCTGAACCAGAAGATCAAGCGTCTGCTCGATGGGCGCACCCAGGCCCACGGACAGAACGGCCCGGTGGACTGGTCGTTCGGCGAAGCCCTCGCTTTCGGCACGCTGCTTCTCGAGGGCACGCCGGTGCGGCTGAGCGGCCAGGATAGCGAGCGCGGAACGTTCTCCCAACGGCACTCCGTGCTCTACGACGTCGATACGCGCGAGGCCTACACGCCGCTCAATCACCTCGATGAGAAACAGGCGCGTTTCTGCGTCTATAACTCCCTTCTCTCGGAAGCCGCCGTGCTCGGTTTCGATTACGGCTACTCGCTCGATTACCCCCAGATGCTCTGCTTGTGGGAAGCGCAATTCGGCGACTTCGCCAACGGCGCGCAGGTCGTCATCGACCAATTCATCGCGAGCGGCGAATCGAAATGGCAGCGCACGAGCGGCATCGTCCTGCTCCTGCCGCACGGTTACGAAGGCCAGGGCCCGGAGCACAGCTCCGCGCGCCTCGAACGTTTTCTGCAACTTTGCGCCGAAAACAACATCCAGGTTGTCAATCTGACCACGCCGGCCAATCTCTTCCACGGCCTGCGCCGCCAGATGAAACGCGATTTTCGCAAGCCGCTCGTGGTCATGTCGCCCAAATCGCTCCTCCGCCATCCCGCCGCGGTTTCACGCCTCGACGAATTCACCGCCGGCGCAGTTCAGGAAATCATCGACGATCCGCTCGCCCCGCAAAATCCGGCGCGACTCATCCTTTGCTCCGGCAAAGTCTACTACGATCTCGCCGATTATCGCGCTCGGAATCACGTTACCGACATCGCCCTGGTGCGCCTCGAGCAACTTTATCCGCTGCACCGCAACCGCCTCGCCGAACTCTCCGACACCTATGGCCATGCCACGCGCCTCATCTGGTGTCAGGAAGAGCCCCAAAACATGGGCGCGTGGTCGTTCATCGCGCCACAACTCGAGGAAATTTACGGACGCAAGCCGGTCTACGCCGGCCGCGATGCCGCCGCTTCGCCCGCCGTCGGCGCCCTCTCCCTCCACAAGGTGGAACTCACCGCCTTGCTCCAAGACGCCTTCAACCTTTGAAGATGAGAAGAA
>JBEKQH010000401.1:0-2623 GCA_049519915.1 Opitutaceae bacterium | reverse complement strand
AAGAACGTGAGCATATGGCAGCTTGAGACAGCCGCGACGAAGGCCTCTTCCGGATCGAGGTTGGCCGGATTCGAATAAGGTGCCGGCACGCCTGAGGGCGCGGGCGAAGCCGGTACCGTCAAGCCGCCATCAAACGACCACGTATGCTCACGTGAATACTGGCCCTTAAGAAAATCAGGGCTGGTGCGCTTCCAACGAATGATCGCTTTGTGCTCGGACATCGGAGCGCAGTTGGCATTTTGCAGTTGGCAGTTGGTAACGGTGAACAGTGAACAGTGAACCGTAAAACGTGAACGTCAAAGTCCGGCGACCAAATACCAACTGCTAATGACCAACTGCGTTTTTGCCGTCACCCCAGCTTTACGCCTTTGGCCTTGGCGGCGCGGATGAGCGCGTCGGCCATGTCGGAAGGCGTGACGGCGACTTCGATGCCGCATTCCTTGAATACGGCGATCTTCGCCGCGGCAGTGTCCTCGGTTCCGCCGACGATCGCGCCGGCGTGGCCCATGCGACGGCCGGCGGGCGCGGTGGCCCCGGCGATGAAGCCGGCCACGGGTTTCTTGCAATTCGCTTTGATCCAACGCGCAGCCTCGCCCTCGGCCGTGCCGCCGATTTCACCGATCATGATGATACCGTAGGTATCGGGGTCGTCGTTGAACATCTTGATGACATCGAGGTGCGATGTGCCGTTGACCGGGTCGCCGCCGATGCCGACGCACGTGCTCTGGCCGAGCCCGCGCATGGTGACCTGGAAGACCGCTTCGTAGGTGAGCGTGCCGGAGCGCGAGACCACGCCGACGTGGCCTTTCTTGTGAATGTAGCCGGGGGAGATGCCGATGCGGCAGCCGCCGTTGGACTTTTCGCCGGTGCCGGGGGCGACGAGGCCGGGGCAGTTGGGGCCGACGAGGCGGGTCTTGGAGCCCTGCATGGTGCGTTTAACGCGGATCATGTCGCGCACCGGAATGCCCTCGGTGATGGCCACCGCGAGATCGAGACCGGCATCGACGCATTCGAGAATGGCGTCAGCCGCGAAGGGCGGGGGCACAAAGATAGCTGAAACGGTCGCCCCGGTCGCGCGCGCGGCGTCAGCCACGGAGTTGAAGATTGGGACCTTGTGGGGGCCGTGCTCGAAAATCTGGCCGCCTTTGCCGGGGGTGACGCCGGCGACGACTTTTGTGCCGTAATCAAGCGAGAGCTTGGCGTGCCGGCCGCCGAAATCGCCGGTAATGCCCTGAATGAGAATCTTGGTTTCAGGAGTGATGAGAATAGACATGATGGAAAAGTAGTGGGTAGCGGGTAGTGCGTAGTGAGTAGGTCGGAAGTGAAAATGCGGCGAAATGATGAGATTGAGAGTAGCCGTGGCTGGATTGGATGCTCGCTACTGGCTACTCACTACTCGCTGCATTTTCAGGCGACGAGTTTGACGATTTTCTGGGCGGCGTCGGCCATCGAGTCGCCGCTGACGAGCGGGAGGCCGCTGGCGGCAAGCGTGGCCTTGCCCGCGGCGGAGTTGTTGCCTTCGAGACGGACGACGAGCGGGAGTTTGAGCCCGACTTCTTTCACCGCCTCGACAATGCCGACGGCGATTACGTTGCAGTCCATGATGCCGCCGAAAATATTGACGAGAATGCCCTTCACGTTTTTGTCGCCGAGAATGATCTTAAACGCGGCCACGACTTGCTCTTTGGTGGCGCCGCCGCCGACGTCGAGAAAGTTGGCCGGATTGCCGCCGAAATGCTTGATGATGTCCATCGTGCTCATGGCGAGGCCGGCGCCGTTGACGAGGCAGGCGATGTTGCCGTCGAGCGCGATGTAATTGAGCGAGTGCTTCGAGGCTTCGATTTCCTTCGGGTCCTCCTCGTCGAGATCGCGAAACGCGACGATTTCGGGATGACGGAAGAGGGCGTTGTCGTCGAAGGTGACCTTGGCATCGAGCGCCTGCACCTCGTCCTGGGGCGTGGTGATCAGGGGGTTGATCTCGACCATGGTGGCGTCGGTTTCCCAATACATCCGGTAGAGCGCGCGGATGAGCTTGCCGGCGTTCTTGCCTTCGGCGGCGTTGAAACCGAGCTTGAACACCAGTTCGCGCACCTGGAAATCGGCCAGGCCGTAGGCCGGATCGACGAAAACCTTGAAAATCTTTTCGGGCGTCGCGTGCGCGACTTTTTCGATTTCGACACCACCTTCGGTCGAGGCGATGACGACCGGCCGCGAGCTGGCGCGGTCGAGGAGGATGGCGAGGTAGTATTCCTTTTTGATGCTGCTGGCGCCGGTGAAATAAACGGTTTGCACCTTCCGGCCGGCGGGGCCGGTCTGCACGGTGACGAGCGTATGGCCGAGCATCTTGGCCGCGACGTCGCGCGCTTCGGCCTTGGTTTTGCAAAATTTCACGCCGCCCTTGAAGCCGTCGGTGAACGTGCCCTTGCCACGGCCGCCAGCGTGAATTTGCGACTTCACCATCGTAGGGCCTTCGGGCAGCTGCGCGAGCGCAGTGACGAATTCCTCCGGGGTTCTGGCCGGCACGCCCTTGGGCCCGGGCACGCCATATTTTTCGAAGAGAGCTTTAGCCTGATACTCGTGGATGTTCATGGATGCAAAGGGGCATTCTACAGGAACCGGCATC
>JBEKQH010000400.1:0-2640 GCA_049519915.1 Opitutaceae bacterium | reverse complement strand
GATCCAAATTCTCGAAATACTTTCCGAGACCTTTCTCGCGGCGCAGAAAATCGACCAGCACCTTTTCATCGGTCTCCAGCCCGGCTTTCGGCTTGTTGGGCTGAATCGATTGCAGCCATTCCAAAAACACCGGGTCCGCGATTTCAGGCGTTCCCAGCGAGGCCTGCAAATTGCGGATCTGGCCCGGCCGCAGGTTTCTCATTTCGCCGAGGAACCGCCCCCGCATCCGTTCTTCCGGTTCTTCGTTGACGAGGCCTTGCAGACGTAAGAATAGCCGCGACTTAAGCTTGGCCATGTCTATATCCGAGATTCCCTTAATTTGCTCGAAATCCTCGGCGCGCTGCTTGAAGCCGAGCGCATGCAGCTTCTGTTCCGCCGCGTGGATCTGCTTGGTCAGCGATCCGATGTGAACGGCGATGGTCACGGTCTCCATGAAATCGTCGGCCTCTCCGGCAATGCGCTCGGCCTCGGCCCCCAGTTGGGCCTTGCGTTGGGCCGCTTGGGCCACGCGCTGAGTATCGGTGGCCCTCGTTCCTTTAAACTCGCTTACGTAGGCCGCTCGTTTCAGCAGCAATTCATTCCATTCTTTTACGAGGCCCAACCGCCTCGCTTGAAGAGCCGCGCGCTCCTCGGCCGGCAGCGTATCCGGCACGGCGGTGATGGCGAGCTCCTGCGCGCGGGCGGGCACCCACGACATCGCGGTCAGCACAATCAATGGAATTAATCGTCTCAGCACGAACTTCATGATCCGGGGCGGTGGCAACCGACAGCAGAGCAACCGAACAGCGCCCGGCAAGCAAGACTGCAACGGCCCCGGCCGCCTAATTCTCCGCTTAAGCCCGGCCAATCTGGCGCAAGGCTTCGTAACAGGCAATGCCCGCGGCGGTGCTGAGATTGAGCGAGCGCAAGGCCGAATTCGCCTGTGGAATAGTGACTCGCCGAGCATCCCCGATTTCCTCGTGCAGCCACGCCGGCGCACCTTCGCCTTCGTTGCCGAAGACGAGTCCGTCTTCATCGGCAAACTCCGCGTCCCAAAACGATGGCTTCGCCTTGGTGGTAAACAGCCACAGTCGCCGGGGCGCCCAGGCGCTTGCGCGAAAGGCGTTCCAATCCGCATGCTCGTGGACATCGAGCGAGCGCCAGTAATCCATGCCCGCGCGGCGGAGATTCCGGTCGTTGATCTCAAAACCGAGCGGCCGAACCAGGTGGAACCGCGAACAGGTGAGCGCGCACAAGCGGCCGATATTGCCGGTGTTTTGGGGAATTTGCGGCGCAAAAAGGATGAGATGCAGCATATGACGCGAGGGTGTCACGAAGGCGCAGCCCAGGCTCTGATAGCAACGCAAAAGGACGATCCCGTTCGGTTAACGGCTTTGTCCCCGGCTCCAGGCCTCGGTCGAAAATTCCAGTGGTTTGCAGAAGTCGCGGCGTGAAAAGTGCTGACAGCAACCTAGGATAATAATGCGTGTCTCTTCGAATGGGAGGTTGGCGGTTCAACAAAATCGCGCATAAGTCGTGCCAATTAAATTTACAATTTATTGAACTTCCCTCAACCTCAATCTCCCTCCAATACAAAACGTCTTTGCCTGTGTCCACTTCACGTTCCAATAAAGCGATAGTGATCGTCGATGATGAAACATCTTACGTCGATTTGCTGGCGCAACTTCTCAGCGACAACCTGAATTGTCCCGTCTTTACCTTCGCCCGTCCCTTGGAGGCGATTGAGGCGTTTTCGCATATCGAAGTGGGCACTGTTGTTACGGATTTTTACATGCCGCAGCTCAACGGCTTTGAATTTATTACCCGGGCCAGCGCCTTGCTCCCGGGGGTTCCGTTTATCCTCATCACCGGACACGCGATTGACCTGAGCGAAGAGGAGTTCGCGCAATTTCCCGCCTTGAAGAGCGTGCTGCACAAACCCTTTGTTTGGCGTCGGGTGGCCACGGAAATTCTCAAATTCTGGCCGGAAGAGCGGCCGTTGGTGGCGCAGGCCGATCTCTCCTTGCACTGAGTTATTTCGTTACCCGCGACGGTTCTTCAAGACCTTCTGCATTTCTCGCACCTGGGCCTTTTTCTTAAGGTCTTCGCGGCGATCGAAAAGTTTTTTGCCCGTGCAGAGCGCGACCTCGACTTTGACCAGCGCGCCCTTGAAATACATCCGCAGCGGAATCAGCGTGCGGCCGCCGGCTTCGAGCGCCTGCACGATTTTGCGGATTTGATGGCGGTGCAGGAGCAATTTGCGGGAGCGGCGCGGGTCGTGGTTATTGAGATTGCCGAACTCGTAAAGCTCGATGTGCGCATTGAACAGCCACAGTTCGCCTTTCTCCACCCGGCCAAAGGCGTCGTTGATCTGCGCGCGTCCGGCGCGGATGGACTTCACTTCCGTGCCGCGCAGTTGCAGGCCGGCCTCGAATTTTTCATCTACAAAAAAGTCCCGCAGCGCCTTGCTGTTGCGAATCTCCAGGAAGCGGGTGTCGTCTTTTTTTTGTGCGGACATGGCGATTCAACCGGGCGAGCCGGACCGGAAATGCGCGCGCCGCGCGAACGACGCTTTGCAGGCGGTGAAAAAACTCTGCCCAGCCGGCAAAGTTTTTCAACTGCCCATTAGTTCTCGCCGGATTCGAAACTGATCTTGCCGTC
>JBEKQH010000399.1:0-2652 GCA_049519915.1 Opitutaceae bacterium | reverse complement strand
GTGAAATCGATCGGATCCAGGGTAAATTTTCCCGATTCGAGTTTGGAGAAGTCCAGGATATCGTTGATAATGGTCAGCAGATCGTCCGCCGAGGATTGCACCGAAAGCAAATAGCCGCGCTGCTCCGAATTTATCGCGAGATCGAGCGCCAGTTCCGTCATGCCCATAACTCCGTTCATCGGCGTGCGAATTTCGTGGCTCATGTTGGCCACGAATTCGCTTTTCGCGCGGTTGGCCTGCTCGGCGGCTTCCTTGGCCTTGAGCAAGTCCCGGGTGCGCTCTTCCACCTGCGACTGCAGAAATTGCTGCCGTTTTCGAAGGAGGCGGGTCCTCCATTGGTGCCATTCGACCACCGCGCCCAACCCGACCGCGCCACACGTTATCCACCAAAGGTAGGTTTGATAAAAATGCGGTTGCAGCACCACCCGGCAATGGGCGCCGGTCTCGTTCCACACGCCGTCGTTGTTGGACGCGATGACCGTGAACTCATAGGTGCCCGGTCGCAAATTCGTATAGCGCGCTTCGCGCCGGTTTCCCGCGTCGACCCACTCCTCGTCGAAGCCGGTGAGACGATAGCGGAAACGGACCCGCAGCGGATCCTGCAGACTGAGGACCGTGAACCTGAAATCCAAGGCTCCCTTGCCGGGCGGAACCTCGATCTCGCCTTGGCCAAAATGACTCCGCTGGTCGGCCGAAACGTCCTCGATGATCACATTGGGAACACGCTGGTTGAAAACCATCTTGTCCGGATTCACCATTTCGATCCCATTCAGCGTCGCGAACCACAATGCGCCGTCCTGGGTGAGCAGAATCGGCGGATAGACCGTGGGCATGTGGCCGTCTTCCACCGAGAAGCCATTGGTGAATACGCCGTCGGCTTCGTTGTAGAGCTTGCCCTCGACCCGCGGTTTCCGGCCGGAGGCCACCGCGTCAAATTCGGCGAACGGGATCCTTAAAATGCCTTTCAAGGTGGTCAGCCAGAGGTCGTCGCCGCGCTCCATAATTCCGCGGACCATGTCGATGTTCTCGGGCAGGAGGAAACTCTCGATCTTGCCGTCGCGAATGCGTTGGAGCCCCCCGTCCCGCCGGCCGCTCCAGATCGACCCGCGCGAATCCGCATACAGCGCCCGGGGGGCGATCCCCTGCAACCCTTGCGCTTCCCCATAAATCGTCCACCGGCCCCCTTTGAGACTGGCGATCTGGTCCTGGTCCGTTATCCACAGGTCGTCGTCGCGGTCGAGGATGGCAAAATAGATCCGGTTCTTGAACGGAGCGGAAACCACGGGTTCAAACTTGCCGTTGTTATAATGCAGCAATCCGTTGCGGAAACTGGCCAGCCAAACCTGACCGGTCCGGTCGATGGCGATCGTCCGGGCCCGGCCAAGGACCAATCCGCTCTTCTCGCCGAAATTTTGAAACTTTCCGTCTTTGTAGAGAGTCGCGCCGGCCCCGAGATGCCCCATCCAGATTCCGCCGTCCCGCGCTTCGGCCAGCGCGGAAACGGTGTTTTCCAGCAAGCCATCCGCGACCGTGAAATGCTGGATATTTCCGTCTTTTAGGTGATTGAGTCCTCCATCCCACGTTCCCACCCAGTAACTGCCGTCGCGGGCCGCCAGCAACGAACAAACCGCATCGCTCGACAGGCCTTCTTTTTTGCCAAACCGCACAAATCGCAGATCGCGCATTTCCGTCAACCCGATGTTCCAGCCGATCCACAGATCGTGTTCCTGGTCTTCCAGCAAAGCTTGGACCACCCCGGGCGTTTCGCTCATCGGCGAGGACCACTTTTCAAATTTTCCCCGGGAGTAGCGGGCCAAACCGGCCGGCGTTCCGAGCCACAGATTCCGGTCGCGGTCGACCAGGGCCGTGCAAATACTGTCGGCCGGCAGGCCGTCGGCGACGGTGTAGCGGCGTTGGACCCTCCCCTCTTTCCAGAAGAGCAGACCTTGCGTGGTGCCAATCCAAAGGCCGCCGGCCGGATCCTCGGCCAGACAGCGAATGGCCGCGTTCGGAAATCCTTCCTCGGCCCCGAGCTTGATGGCCTTTCCTGCGCGGACGACGACCACGCCGTCGCCAGCGATCCAAAGATCGCCGTTGGCCGTTCGGTAGAAGGTCTGTTTCGAATCCGGGATCTGGTTGTCAGGAACGGCTTTTTTGAACGCTCCGCCCTCATAGTGAAAGACGCTGTCGGCGGTGAGCACGAATATGCCCCGGCCTCCGTCTTTCACAATCGAGCGAATCGCCGGATTGGCCGACAAACGGCTGCCCATCGAGCTAAGTTCTCCTCTTCGGTAACAAAACAATCCATTGTCCGTCCCGATCCAGAGCGTGCCCCCCGCGTCTTCGCAGAGAGAATTGATCTGGTCATTGGTCAGGGACGGCGTGTTGGCCTTGTCAAAGACCTTGAAGGAAACGCCGTCAAACCGGGCCAGGCCGATGGGCGTCCCCAACCAGAGATAACCGTCCGACGTCTGGCATATCGCGTGAATCGTGTCATGCAACAGCCCGGAGGCCGTGCTCCATTCCGCCCGGCCATACTGGCTCATGTTGCAGGCGGGATTTAAGGCCTGGGTCCGGAGGCATGGAATGAAACACAAGCCACTTGCAATATATATTCTAGATATATTTGTAATGGGGCGAAAATGTCGCGCA
>JBEKQH010000398.1:0-2658 GCA_049519915.1 Opitutaceae bacterium | reverse complement strand
GGTCGCGGCGAGCCCCGACAGGGTAGTCCCGCCGGGTGAATCGATCACACGAGGACGGGTGATTGATCCAGGTTGGCCATTTCCTGGAGCGCGACCAGATCGGGTTTGCCTGAGCCAAGGAGCGGAAACGGCGCGCATACCTTGATCTGTTTCGGCGCGCAGAGGTCGGAAAGGCCCTTTGCGCGAATCGCCTCCCGCACCGTTTCCAACTTGAGCGCGCTGTCGGCCGTAAACAAAACCAGTTCCTCGCCCTTCGAGGGATGTGGCCGGCTGACGACCGCGACCGAACCCACGCACACTTCGGAAACCGCCTCCTCGATCGCGGCCAACGAGACCATTTCACCGGCGATTTTCGCGAATCGCTTGGCCCGCCCCAAGATCGAGACGAAGCCTTGTTCGTCGATGGAGACGATGTCCCCCGTGTCATACCATTCGCCGGAGTCGACCAGCACCCCCGGCTGATCGGCAAGGTAGTATCCCATCATCCGGTTTAGGCCGCGGAAGAAAAGCCGGCCTCCGGCCGTTCCCGGAACGGGCTCAAGCCGGTAATCGACGCCCGGAACGAACTGTCCCACCGAACCCGGCTTGCAGCAAAGCGGCGTATTCATGGTGAGCGCAGGCGAGGCTTCCGTCGTGCCATAACCCTCGAGGATGCGGATTCCGAAACGTTCGTTCCACAGTTTTTGCGTGGCCGGTTGAAGTTTTTCGGCGGCGGCAAATACATATCGCAGGGCGACGAAATCGTAGGCATGCGCCTTGCGCGCGTAGCCATTCAAAAATGAATTGGTCGCGAAAAATATTGTGGAATTGGTGCTGTAGATGAACTCCGGGATGAGCCCATATTGGAGAGGTGTGGGATAAAGGACCGACCGCACCCCCGAAAGAAGCGGCGTCAGCATCCCCCCGGTAAAGCCGAAAGCGTGAAAAAGCGGCAACGCGTTGAAGACACAATCGCTGTGCGTGAAATCGATCCGCGCCCGCAGCTGGGCGACGTTCGCGAGGAGATTATCGTGGGAAAGCACGACGGCCTTGGGGAGTCCTGATGAGCCCGACGTGAACAAAACCGCACCGCGACGGTCCCGACCCGCGGCGATCCACCGGGCTTCATGGCGCGCATAACAAGCGGTGGAGTTGAATCGAATCCATGCCGCCCGCAGTTTCCATGGCCATGCCGGCCGCAGATCCTCGAGGAAGATTAGCGTCACTCCCTTCGCCTGCAGGGCTTGGATCCGCTCCTCCAAATGGGAGGCGTCCACAAACGCCCTCGACGTCACCATCGTCTTGATCCCGGCCGTCTGCACCGTGGATGCGAAAGCGGAAAGTCCCATCGTAAAATTCAACCAAGCCGGAATGCGATGGCTGAATTGCAGCCCCCAGAAAGCAAGCGCGCCCTCCAGGCTGGTCGGCATCATGATGCCCACGATGGCGCCCGGCTCCGTGATCCGGGCCAAGCGCGTGCCCAAGTAGGCCGAACGCCCCAGGATCTGGGCGTAAGTCAGCCCATTTCCCTCGTATCCTTCCAAGATCAGCCTTCTTCCGCCGTGGCGCCGGGACGCGGCGATGAGTTCCCGGTAAACCGAGTGGGCCGACGTTTGCGCCAGGAATGCGCTCTCGCTCAGGAGCTGGTAAACAAACGGCGTCCATTGGTCGCGCGGCATGGATTCCGGAATGCCGCGCGGCGGACTGATGGTAAGCGTGATCCGCGGGAAGCACCGCCGTTTGTATTTATGCGCGAGGCGCGTGAAGACCGACAAATGCGCCCCGTCGATGTGGATCGGCACAATGGCCGCACCGGTCTTGTGCGCGATGAAGCCTGCTCCGTCATACACTTTCATCAGGCCACCGGTTGTGCTCAGCCGTCCTTCGGGAAAAATTGCGACCACCGAGCCCTCCTCAACGCAGGTGCAAAGCGTCTTGAGCAACATCGGCTGGACCGGGTCCACGGGATAGGCGGTCACCAGCTTCAGGAATGGCTTCACCCAACGCATTCGCGCGATCTGCGTATGCACGGCAAAAACCGGCTTGTCCGGCAAAAACACGGCCAGCAGAGCCGCGTCGAGCCATGACGTATGGTTGGCAATGACCAGCCGCCGGCCGGTCACAGGATAATGCTCCAGCCCCCGAACCTGCACCCGGAAAACACATCGCAACACAACGCGGGCAACGGTGTAGAGCAACGATTCGGGAATACGTTTGATCATGGAAAGAAAGGCCGGCGAATGGCGGCGGGCTTTGGGTTGAGCTGGGAGTTTGTCTCAGGAGGCGCGTCGGGTCGGGGCAAGCACCCGCAAGGCGACCGTGATCAGGGCGACCGTGATTCCGAGGACAATCAAGTCCTGATTGGGGCTCAGGTTGTACCGGGTCAGAAATGAAAGGTAGGCCGCTCCGGCGGCAATGCCCATGTAGTCCGTGCAATTCTGAACGGAAACCGTCTTGCCCAGTTTCGTTTGGTCGGATTCGGACTGCAGGGCGGCATTGAGCGGAACGACCAGCAGTCCGGACGCGGCCCCGGTGATAATGAGGACGAGGATGACCAGAACGAGTCCGAACGCTCCCCCCAACAAACCAAGGCCCATCAGGCCGGCCGCCATGAGCAGCGCGTATTTCCGGGCCCAGGAGAGATCGCCGGTTTTGTGCAGCTGGCCGGCCAGGACCGCA
>JBEKQH010000397.1:0-2662 GCA_049519915.1 Opitutaceae bacterium | reverse complement strand
GTCCAAGACCCATGACCAAAGACGAATGCAAAAAAGTGGTGCTCGCGATTATCGCCGACATCGCGCCCGACGAAGACTTGAGTCAAGTGAAGCCCGACGTGCGGCTGCGCGACCAGCTGCAACTCGACTCGATGGATTTCCTGGACATCGTCATGGAGCTACGGAAGCGCTACGGCCTCGAAGTGCCCGAGGCCGATTATGTCCAGCTCGCGTCGCTTGACAGTTGTGCGGACTATCTCACACCCAAGTTCAACGCCCTTGCGGGCAAATCATAGCGCGTGACCGGTAGCTGGTCGTTGGTATTTGGTCGTTGGTTGGCACCAGGTTTCGGCGCTGCCGCCCTGTATTTCCGATACCAAAATACCAATTTCTAAATACCAACTACTGAACCTGCGCTTTCCCGTGGAACGAACGCTTCGGATCCGTCACGGTTGGCCGATTTAATCCGTGAATTCCCGTTCGCACTACGACGTCGCCATTATCGGCGCCGGCATGTCCGGCCTGGCGGCCGGCATCCGTCTCGCGCACTTCGGCCGGCGCGTCTGCATTTTTGAGCGGCACAACGCGCCCGGCGGCCTCAACGGCTTTTACAGTCTGGCGGGCCGTAAATACGACGTCGGTCTGCACGCGTTGACCAATTTCGTCGGTCCGGGGGTTAAAGGCACGCCGTTGGTCAAGATCCTCCGCCAGCTTCGCATCGACCGGTCCGAGTTTGAGCTGGCCGAGCAGCGGGGATCGCGCATCGCCTTCGGTGCGAGGGGCGAACACAGGCTGCGCTTCACCAATGATCCGGCCGTGCTGACGGCGGAGATCGCCCAAGGGTTCCCCGGCGAAATCGACGGTTGGCGCGCCTTGCTGGCCGCGCTGCCCGGATACGACGCGCTGGCGGCGGCGGACGCCGCCTCGGCCCGGGCCTTTGTGGGGCGTTTTTTGCGCGATCCGCTGCTGGTCGAGATGATCTTCTGTCCGCTGATGTTCTATGGCAGCGCGCGAGAGAACGACATGGACCTCGCGCAGTTTGCCATTATGGCGAGGGCGATCTATCTCGAAGGCTTCGCCCGGCCGCCCGAGGGCGTGCGGGTGATCCTGCGCGTGCTGCTTGACAAATACCGCGCGTCCGGGGGCGAGCGCCGGATGAAATGCGGGGTGTCACGAATAATATTGCGGGGCGGCCGAGCGGTGGCGCTCAGACTGGACAATGGCGATGAAATCACCGCCGACCATGTCTTGTCGTCGATCGGCGCGGCGGAAACATCGAATTTGGCGGAGCGCGACGTTCCTGGGCTTCAAAGCCTCGGCGAAGGAGGCCCGGCGGGTTCGAAATCTCTTTCCGATCCTGAACGTGCCGGGGACGCGGCGTTCTCCCCGGCGCCCGTCGGCCGCCTCTCCTTTGTCGAAACCATGACGGTTTTCGACCGGCCTCCGGCCGCATTGGGATGGGGCGAAGACACCATTGTGTTTTTCAACGACTCGGTGCGCTTCGATTACTCGCGGCCGGCGGAGCAAGTCGACCTGCGGAGCGGCGTGATCTGTTTTCCCAACAACTTTGCGTATGCGCCCGGCCGCGGGCCGGCCGAGGGCATGATTCGCGTCACCTGTCTGGCAAACTACGACCGGTGGGCGCCGTTGCCGGAAGCAGCCTACCAGGCGGACAAACGGCGCTGGTTCGCCGAAATTCAAAGGAGCGCCCGGCGTTTTTTGCCGGCGGTTCAAGAGGAGGCACTGGCCCGCGCGACGGTGGCGACCGATGCCTTCACGCCGCGGACCATCGCCCAGTTCACCGGTCATCTGGCCGGGGCGGTCTATGGCTCGCCCGAGAAGATTTCCGACGGCCGCACGCCGTTGCAAAACGTTTACCTTTGCGGCACCGACCAAGGGTTTGTCGGCGTCATCGGCGCGCTGCTCAGCGGCCTCTCGATGGCCAACCGGCACGTGCTGCAGGCGGACTGAGCGAGGCCGTGGGTCCGTTGGCAGCAAACCATCGTTCTCCTTCTCTCACAGGTTATCTCGGACCAGTTAAGAGAAGAGGGAAGCCATGAAACCCGGAATAGTATTCCTGGCTTCATGGTTTCCCTCTTTAACCCCAGGTTTGCTATGAGGTCGTGATCGAGAATTAGAGTGACCCGTGCAGCCAAGAATCCGTAGTCGGGGCCTACAGTTTCTCTCGCAAACAACGATACTTGGCGCCCCGCGCGAATCGGAGTTGCTCTCGGCTGCACCGTTGCTTACCTCTCGCGTTTCCCATGGCTTACGACTGGCTCAAAGGAGTTGCCGACGAGTACGACGTCATCGTCATCGGCAGCGGGCTCGGCGGCCTGACGGGCGCCAACGTGCTCGCCAAGGCCGGCCATCGCGTGCTCCTGCTCGAGCACCACTACCAGTTCGGCGGGCTGGCCACCTGGTTCACGCGCAAGGGCGGCCACATCTTCGATATTTCGCTGCATGGCTTCCCCGTCGGCATGGTCAAGTCGTGCCGGAAGTATTGGACGCGGGAGATCGCCGCTTCGATTGTGCAGCTGAAAGACATCCGCTTCGTCAATCCGCAGATGGACGTGTGGACCACGTTTACGCGCGAGGACTACACCCGCGTGCTGGTCGAGACCTTTGGCCTCGACCGCGCGCATGTCGAAAAATTCTACGACTATCTCCGCGGGATGAATTT
>JBEKQH010000396.1:0-2666 GCA_049519915.1 Opitutaceae bacterium | reverse complement strand
ATAATGGGGCAAGACGTCAGCCAGCTTTCCATCCCGCCGGTCCATGCGCCCGAGCAGAGTGGAAATGCGGTCAACCCGCTGAACCCCGGCCATAAGCCGGAGAGCTTCTGGACCATGCTGCTCGGTTCGATGGGCGTCGTCTATGGCGATATCGGCACCAGCCCGCTCTATGCGCTGAAGGCCGCGCTCGACCATGTCAAGGACAAGGGCGCCGCGGATTCGGAAGTGATCGGCGTGGTCTCGCTGCTGCTCTGGGCGCTGTTTTTCACGGTCACGCTGAAATATGTGTTCTTCCTGATGCGCGCCGACAACAAGGGCGAAGGCGGCACCTTGTCGCTGATGGCGCTGGCGCAAAAGGCGCTGGGCTTCCGCTCGCGCACCATTTTCCTGCTCGGCGTGGCCGGCGCGGCGCTGTTTTCCGGCGACGCCATCATCACGCCGGCGATTTCGGTGCTTTCGGCGGTCGAGGGCCTCAACACCGTCTCCAGCGCCTTCCAGCCGTATGTGCTGCCGATCGCGGTGGTCATCCTGGTGACGCTGTTCGTCGTCCAAAGTGGCGGCACGGCGCGGGTCGCGACGTTTTTCGGCCCGATCATGGTGGTTTTTTTCGGCCTGATCGGCGCCATCGGCGTCGTCCATATCGCCGACGCGCCCCGCATCCTCCATGCGTTCAACCCGCTCACGGGCCTGTCCTTCCTGTTCGGCCATGGCGCGACGGGCTTTGTGACGCTCGGCCTTGTTTTCCTCGCCGTGACCGGCGCCGAGGCGCTTTACGCCGACATGGGCCATTTCGGCCGCAAGCCGATCCAGATCGCCTGGCTGGTTTTCGTCCTGCCTTCGCTGATCTGCAATTATCTCGGCCAGGGCGCGCTGGTGCTGAACGATCCGGCCAAGGTTTCCGATCCCTTCTACCTGATGGTGCCCTCCTGGGCGACGTTGCCCTTCGTGCTGCTGGCCACAGCGGCGACGGTCATCGCCAGCCAGGCGGTGATCACCGGCGCTTTCTCGCTGTCGCGCCAGGCCATCCAGCTTGGCCTGCTGCCGCGTCTGGAAATCCAGCACAAGTCGGCGACGACGGAAGGGCAGATCTTCGTGCCGCGCGTAAATCGCACGCTGCTGGTCGGGGTGCTGATGCTGGTCTTCCTGTTCCGCTCCTCCGACAGCCTCGCCAACGCCTATGGCATAGCGGTGACCGGCACCATGGTGGTGACGACCAGCCTCGCCTTCTTCGTCGTTCGGAAATTGTGGCATTGGCCGCTCTGGCTCGCCATTCCCTTCATCGGCTTCTTCCTGACCATCGACCTGGCCTTTCTCGCCGCCAATCTGGTCAAGGTGCTGGAAGGCGGCTGGGTGCCGCTGAGCCTTGCCGCGCTGTCGATGATCGTGATGTGGACCTGGGTGCGCGGCACGGATCTGCTGGCGAAAAAGACCCATCGCGATTCCATTCCGACCGCCGATCTCATCCGCATGCTGGAGAAATCCAAGCCGACGCGCGTGCCGGGCACGGCGGTCTTCCTCACCGGCGATCCTAATGTCGCTCCATCGGCGCTCATGCACAATCTCAAGCACAACAAGGTGCTGCACGAGCGCGTGGTGATCATGAACGTGCTGACGGAACCCACGCCGCGCGTAAATGCCCAGAACCGCTACGAGACCGAAAAGCTCTCGCACGATTTTATGCGCGTGACGTTCCATTTTGGCTATATGGAGAGTCCGCGTGTGCCCGCGGCGATGGCGGCGATGCGCAAGGGCGGCGTCAAGTTCGACATCATGACGACCTCGTTTTTCCTTGGCAAAAGAACGCTGAAATGCTCGCCCGCATCCGGCATGCCGCAGTGGCAGGACAAGCTGTTCGTGGGGCTGTCGAAACAGGCGACGAACGCGACGGACTTCTTCTCGATCCCTTCGGACCGCGTGGTGGAGCTGGGCGCGCAGGTGACCATTTGATTTTCGCCCCAAGCGCGGTTGCGCTTGGGCGCCCCTCGCAGCAGGGGCGCAAGTTTTTCGAACGTGACTAAATCTGGTCTAGCGGAGAGAAAAATTGTTTATTCGTCGGATGTTGCCGGCCCGCGATCTTGTGATGGGATTTGCGACTGGCTATCGGATCGAAGTGATTGCTCCCTTCGTCGAATCGCTCATTTCCGACGGTGAATTTGTCGGCGAAGCCGTCTTGTTCATTCGGCCGTACGACTCGGAACTCAAGGCCTATCTCAGGGAACGAGGCATCAGGACGGTGCTTTTCCCGGCTGAGGCCTATCCTTTTTCCGATGTCATTTTAGCGCGCTGGTTCGCATATCGCGACTACCTGCGCCGACGCCTTGCCAAGGGCAAGCGCTACCGGAATATTCTGATCACCGACGTTCGCGACGTCATTTTCCAAAAACCGCTTTTTTCCATGGCGTGCGCGGCTTTGGAATTCCAACTCGAAGCGCCCGAGCCGCGCATCGGGGCTTGCCCTATAAATTCAAACTGGGTCCGCAAAGGGTTGGGCGAAGCAGCTCTCGCCGCATTGGCTCAAAACGCATCACATGCGCTGGGACAGTGAGTGGCCGGCAAGCCGGTATTTTGCAATATATTGACGCTGTCACGGGGCTTATTGGCGTTTTACAAGAAGAAGGTTTGGCTGCTACTGGTGTCGACCAAGGCGTTCATAATTACATTGCTTA
>JBEKQH010000395.1:0-2673 GCA_049519915.1 Opitutaceae bacterium | reverse complement strand
TTTAAAGGCGCGGAGAATGTCGGCGCCATGATCGATCAGATCCTGAATTGAGCCATTGTAGATATTGATGTCGAAACTGACGGCCGCCGGATGCCTGGGATCGGACGAATCAACGTCGAATTGTATCAGAGCTATCCGATTGCTGCGCTCGCCGCCCGGATAGAGTTTTACACGAAATGTTTTTATCACGAGCGCGACTTTGCCGGCTTCAATCTTGGGCAGGCCCGTCTCGTCAAAAACCATCGGGGGTATGTACAACGAAAAGAGCTTATGGGTTGGCTGGAAAAGGATTTGGGCCACTTCGCCTTTTCGCATCACCAACGCGCCCGGCCCCACCCGAAAACCGCTTTGATCGTAATAGGCGGTGAATTTGCCGCTCAGTTTTCCCATCGCTTGCCGGGTCACGTTTCCGCTCGGATCCGCCGCCTTCCGAATTTGCGCTAATTCGAAATCTTTGGCGTGGACGACGAATTTGATCGAAGGCTGTGCCAACGCAAAGACGAGCGGCTCGGTGGCAAACTTTCCCCCGAAGACGGTCCCGTCGGCCGCGCCGACCTGGACCTCGCCGGGCGCCAGCGCGAAAGGAATTTTGACATTACTCAACTCCGCTCCTTCGGCGGAAATCGATTGCACGGTGATCGCCTGCCCCGGTTTTGTGCGCAAGGGATGAAAACCCGCCAGCACGATGCGCGCATCAATCCCTTGACACGAAATTTTTTTGTGGTCGTCGGTCATGCCACCGTCGGCCAAAGTCAGCGTGGCCGTGCCGTCGACAACCTGGTGCTTGATCGTGCCCTGTCCGGTTCCGGTGAGCGTGCCGGTCATCGACGCGCCCGCGAGGACTCGGATATCGCCGGTCAACGCAGCCGACCAGGAGGCAAGGTCGAAATGGACCTCCGTAACCTGCCAAGTGCCGTCGCCGGTGGCCGGATCGATGCACGCCCGGCCGTGCAGGCCCACGCCTTTTCCATCGACGGAAACCTCCAGGGTGAGCATTCCGGCACCCGTCGTCCGACCGGCCAAATGCCAGGCTAAGGCGGGGCTGGAAGCATTGAAGTGAAAAACACCCGAGAGAGCGCCATCCATCATCGGCAGCGACGACAGAGGGAGGGCGCCGCGCGCCATCGCTAGAGGCCACGCACCGAGCAAGGCCAGAGTCACAACCGTGCTTTTCACGCGCCAACAGATTTAGATTTTTCAGCGCCTTGGCCAGCCTGCTGATGCGGATTGTCTTTGGTAGTTGGTGTTTTTGTTCGACGTTGGGCGTTCGGCGTTCGACGTTCAAAGAATTCACCATGCGCCTGTTGATTGTTGAGGATGACGTAAAGACTGCGGACGCACTGGCCGCCGGCCTGACGAACGCGGGATTTTCCACGGCTACGGCGCATACCGGCGAAGAGGGCTTCTTCCTGGTGAGCGCCGAGTCGTTCGACGGAGTGGTGCTGGACTGGATGCTTCCGGGCCGCAGCGGCATCGAGATTCTCAAAACACTCCGGGCCCGCGGCACCCAGACGCCCGTCCTCCTGCTCACCGCGCGCGACGCGGTCGAAGATCGGGTGCTCGGGTTGGAGAGCGGAGCCGACGATTATCTGGTCAAGCCTTTTGCCTTCTCCGAGCTCCTGGCCCGAATTCGTTCGCTCCTGCGCCGGGCCGCCCAGCCGGCAGAACCGCTAAAAAAGAGCTTGGCCGATCTGGTTGTCGATATCGAAGCCCGCCGGGCGTGGCGGGCAGGCAAGGCCCTCGACTTGACGCCGCGGGAATTCGACCTGCTGGTCTACTTATTCCGCCAGCCGGGCCAGGTGGTCAGCCGCGAGATGCTGGCCAAGGACGTGTGGCGCGAGACCAACCGTCTGACGCCGCTGGACAACGTGATCGACGTCCACGTGGCTCACCTGCGACGAAAAATCGACGGTGGCCATTCGGTCAAGCTCATCCAGACGGTGCGCGGCATGGGCTTCCTACTGCAGGAAGGAAGCGTTGGATGAGGGCGTGGAGGCACCGGTTCTCTTCGCGTTTGCGCATGGCGACTTGGAACACAGTGGCCGGCGCAGCCGGCGGAATCGTCTTCTTGACGGCGGCCAGGGCGGTCGAGCGGTCGAATCTCGGCGGATCGGGAGCCCTTGGCTGGAGTCTGGTGGGAGTCGGGCTGATCGTCACGCTAGGATTTGGTGTGGCGAGCTTTTGCATTGCCCATCGCGTGCTAGCGCCGGTGCGCGAGATGGCCGAGCGCACCCGCCAACTTTCGGTCAAGGCCTTGAATGAACGGCTATCCGTGGCCAACCCGCAGGACGATCTCGGGCGGCTCGCCACCGGGTTCAATGAAACGCTCGAACGATTCGAAAACGCCTATCGAGAGCTGGACCGATTGACCGCGGACGTGTCCCACGAACTGCGCACGCCTCTGACAGCGATGCGCACGGTCGGTGAAGTGGCCTTGCGCAAGCAGGATCCGGCGCTCCTGCGCGACGCGATTGGCAGCATGCTGGAAGAGATCGGCCGGATGAACCAGCTCATCAACCGGCTGCTCTTGCTGGCCCGGGCCGACAACAACGAAATCCCGGTGCAATTGGAAGCGGCCTTGGTCGGCCGCATCGTGACGGAAGTGAACGAGGTTTTGGGCCGTGTGGCCGAGGAAAAACAACAGCGCCTGCTGGTGGAATGTCCCGACCACCT
>JBEKQH010000394.1:0-3065 GCA_049519915.1 Opitutaceae bacterium | reverse complement strand
CGGGTGCCCGCATGCGCGTCGGTCTTTCCGCGCTCGCGATGACCGAATATTTCCGGGATGAAAAAAACCAGGACGTGCTGCTTTTTATCGATAACATCTTCCGTTTTTCCCAAGCCGGCTCCGAAGTGTCCGCGTTGCTGGGTCGTTCGCCGTCCGCCGTCGGTTACCAGCCCACGCTGGCCAATGAAATGGGCGTGCTGCAGGAGCGCATCACCTCGACGAAAAAAGGCTCCATCACGTCGTTCCAGGCCGTTTACGTGCCCGCCGACGATTTGACCGACCCCGCGCCGGCCAACACCTTTGCCCACCTTGACTCGACCATCGTGCTCGAGCGCTCCATTGCCGAGCTCGGCATTTATCCGGCGGTCGATCCGCTCGCCTCCGTTTCCAAGGCGCTCCAGGCCGACATCGTCGGCGAGGAACACTATCAGGTGGCCCGCGAAGTCCAGCGTGTGCTCCAGCGCTACAAGGATCTACAGGACATCATCGCGATTCTTGGTCTCGACGAACTTTCGCCCGAGGACAAGCAGACCGTTTATCGCGCGCGGAAGATCCAGCGTTTCCTTTCGCAACCGTTCCACGTGGCGGAAGTTTTCACCGGCTCGCCCGGCAAATATGTAAGCGTCAAGGACACCGTCCGCGGCTTCAAGATGATCCTCGAGGGCCAGCTCGACGAGGTGAATGAAGGCGATTTCTACATGAAAGGCGGCATCGACGAGGTGCTTGCTTCCGGTAAAAAACAATAACTGAACTGCCAAGAAACTAAGAACCCAGCAACTTTGTTTCTTCCGCTTCTTTGTAGTTTCCAAAATGCCGCTTACACTTGAAATCGTCACGCCCGAGGCGCGGGTCTATTCCGACACGATCGACAGCGTCGTCATTCCGACGGTCGAGGGCGAGATCGGCGTTCTGCCCGGCCACATACCGTTGCTCACCCAGCTGGGCTATGGGGAATTGCGGGTGACGAAAGGAAACGCGACCCAATGGCTCGCTATTGGCGGCGGCTTTGCCCGAATTGCGGCCGACACGGTTTCAATTTTAGCCGAGAGCGCCATTGACGAAGAAAAAATCGATACGGACGCCGTCGAAAAGGCCATGCAGCGTGCGGAAGAAGCGCTCAAAGGCAAAGACACGCTGGATTCCGCCGAGGTCGAGCGGCTCGAAAGCCTGGTCCGTTCGTCTGTCGTGCAACTCGCATTGAAACGTCGGCGCCGGTGAACTAGCGTTTTGGTTTGTTCGAGTAACGTCTGTGTCACGGCTATGCTCAACCCACTGAAGGCGAAGATGATGGCTAAGCCATAAATACGGCCACCGCTCCGGAAAAGAGGTCGGCTAAGCATTTTCCTTAGAATAAATAAGCAACGGAAAGCCAAGGAACACATTGACACTGAAACCCAGTCTCAGTTAAATGGGCCGTCTTGTCATGAACCGCACTGCTGCACTTTCGGAACCCATGCGTATGCGCCTGACCGACCTGCCGATCGGTGCGGCCGGACGCGTTTGCGAACTCGCCGGCCAGCCCGAGCTTTGCCAGCGTTTGCGCGAAATCGGGTTCTGCGAATCGGCGGTCATCGAAAAAATTTCCGGCCAAAAAACGCTTATTTGCCAACTCTGCTCCACCCGTATCGCGCTCAGCGACCGTGCGGCGGAGCATATCGTCGTCGAACTCATCCGTGGCGGCGTGTGAGTCCGGGCAAGGTCTTTCGCGATGCCTGTGCCGATCAAACTTTCCGACCTCCCGATCGGGGCGCAGGCCATCGTGCGGGATTTTCCGAAGGCCGGGTCCGCGTTCCTGCGCCTTCGTGAGATGGGTTTGATCGTAGGCACGCCGGTGAAACTCGTGCGCTGTGCGCCGCTCGGCGATCCGCTTGAAATCCAAGTGCGCGGCTACCATCTTACTCTCCGGCGCAGCGAGGCCGAACACGTAATGGTCGAATCCGCGTAAGGGCGGAGCCGCCAGTGAATCTCGAATGTAACGGTCGCCCTATGGCCTGGACCACGGTAAAGATCCTGTTCCCTCCGTTCCGACGCTTGCCATGCAGTCAGCCGGATTATTTGCCACGAAAGAGTACAAAGAAAAGCCTTTGAAAACATACGCTTTCTTTGCGCCCCTTGTGATCCTTTGTGGCTAAACTGATTTTTAAACCGCTCTATCCTAACACCATGCCTGCGACAGCCGCCGTCAAAACCGCCGCCACCGAGCCGGTTGTCCAGCGTCAGCCGGTCTATGCGCTGGTCGGCAACCCCAATTGCGGAAAAAGCACGCTTTTCAACGCGCTGACCGGTCTGAAACAAAAAGTCGGCAACTACCCCGGCGTTACCGTCGAGCGCAAGATGGGCACCGCTTTTTCGCAGCACGGCCATCCCATCCAAATCATCGATTTGCCGGGTGCGTACTCGCTGGCTGCGCGTTCACCCGACGAGGCGGTGACGCGGGATGTCCTGCTCGGCCGCCGTGCCGACACCCCCCAGCCCGACCGCATTATCTGCATTGTCGATGCGACCAATCTCGAGCGAAACCTCTACTTGGTTCACCAAATCCTCGATCTGGGCAAGCCGGTCATTGTCGTGCTCAACATGATGGATCTTCTTGTCCAATCGGGACTGCAGCTCCGCGTGGCCCGCCTCGAACACCGGCAAGGGCCTCGTCGAACTCAAGCTGGCCATGAGCCGCGCCGAACTTCCGCTGGCCCGGCATGCCTGGCATGTGCCGGCTCCGATCGCGCCCGCTGTGGCCGAGCTGCAGGCCTCGCTCAGTGAAAACGACGAGCGCTCCCCGCTGGTGGCCCGCGCCGAGGCGCTGCTGCTTCTCACCGACCAGGATTCGCTGCGCGTGGCGGGCTCCCGGCCGCACAGTGCGCGCACTTTGGAGATTCTCCAGGCCTGGAAAAAACGCTGGGAACTCGAGGGAACCGATTGGTCTGGCACGCTCGTCAACTCCCGCTACGAAGCCATCGGCCAGCTCTGTTCGGATGTCGTGCAGCATGCCGAGACCACCGGCCCGAGCCCGAGCGACCGTATCGATTCCGTTGTCACGCACCCGATATGGGGTTGGCTTGTGTTTG
>JBEKQH010000393.1:0-2686 GCA_049519915.1 Opitutaceae bacterium | reverse complement strand
TCTTGCCGTCGTTCCCGCCAAAACCCGTCCCTTGTCGAGCCTCGTATTGAAACTTTTTCATCGTGACCTTGGCGGACGGGCGCATCCACCGCTGGTCATCCTGCATGGTTTGCTCGGTTCGTCGCGCAACTGGCAGACGGCCGGCGCCAATTTGGCCTCGCGGTTCCACGTCTGCGCCCTTGACCTAAGAAATCACGGCCGTTCGCCGCAGGCGGACGAGATGACCTACGGGGCGATGTTTGACGACGTGCTGGCCTGGCTCGACGCGCACGGGATCGCCAAGGTCACGCTGCTCGGCCACAGCCTCGGCGGAAAGGTCGCCATGTTGCTGGCCTGTCGCCGGCCGGAACGGGTGGAACAGTTGGTCGTGGTGGATATCGCGCCGAAGGCTTATGCCCCCGGGGCGCATCGGGCGGAGTTTGCCGCGATGAACGAGCTCGATCTGGCCCGCCTAAGTTCGCGCGCGGAGGCGGAGCGAGAGATGGAAATGCGCGTGCCGGAATGGGCGATGCGAAAGTTTCTCGTGACGAATCTCGATCACGACGCCGACGGCCATTGGCGCTGGCAAATCAACCTGCCTGGTCTGACCCGGGCCTTGCCGGAGCTGGAAAGCAATCCGCTGGCGTCCGCCGACCGCTACTCGGGGCCGGCCTTGTTTGTTCTCGGCGGAAAATCGCGCTACGTGCTCGCGCAAGACCACGAAACGATCCGGCGTCCTTTTCCGTTGGCCCGGATCGAGACGATCGCCGGATCCGGGCATAATCCGCATATGGAAACACGGGAAGAGTTTGTCCGGTTGGTCTTAACCGCCGATGAAAGCTAGCAACGTGTCGGGCTTCGCCTCCACGTTGCTTAACCAAAATGGCTTCGCCATTTTGGAACCTCAATTGCCTTGTTCGGTTAACGCTTTGTCCACAGCCGCAGCGAGGTGAGCAAGAATTCCTCCAGCGCGGCCGATTCGTTGAGATTGAGGCGGAGCAAGCCGGCCGCGTGCTCGAGATTTTCGATGGCGGCGGTGAGCGCCCGGGAGGCGCCTCGATTGCGCTCAGGATCGTCGGCCGGATCGGCCGACAAGCGGGGCAAGGCGAAATTGCGTGTCGCTCGTTCGATTTCGGTCAGAAGGCGTGCGCGCAGGCCGTTGGCCAGTCCGGTTTCCAAGGCGATTTGTTCGTCTTCTCCCAGTTCGCCGGCCAGACTTTCTTTTGGCGTCGCCAGGGCCGCGGCGGTGGCCTGATCGAGGATCTTTCCAAAACGCGCAATCAAACCATAAAGCGCGAGGATGGAGCTGGCGGCGGCGCGCTTGTCGGCCACTCCCTCGTCGAGTCGGCCGAGCCAAGCCCGGTAATCGTCGAGCCAGGCCGGCCAGCCGGCCGCAGTGACCGGCGTGGCCGGGGTAGGGAAGCGGAAGTGCAGCATACGGCTGCGGATCGTGGGCAGGAGAGCGTAGGGCCGGGTGGTCAGCAGCAGCAGCGTGGTATGCGGCGGCGGCTCCTCCAGCGTTTTGAGAAAGATGTTCGCGGCGGCAACGTTGAGGCGGTCGGCCTCATGAAGGAGGGCGACTTTGCGCGGCGCCACCGCGGGCGAGACCTGCACTTTGGCAATCAGGCCGCGCACGGCTTCGGCGGAAATCTGGCGCATTTTTCCGGCCGGGCGCAGATCGAAACAGTCGGGATGCTCCGCGGGCGGAAATTTGGCGGTGACGTCGGGGCCATTGAGCAGCCGGTCGGCGATGGCATAAGCGATGACAACGAGGGTGTCGTGGTCGTCACCCTGCAGAAGCAAGCTGTGGGCGAGGCGCCGGCCGGCCAGGGCGCGCTCGATGACGGCGATGGCGGGCGTACCGGCCAGGGAAGGGGGCCAGGCGGCAGGGGTCATTGCAGGGGTAAGTGACGAGCGACAAGAACCGATGCGAGCCTCAGACGTGTCACCGGCCACTCGTTACTTGGCGCGCTTGCCGTTGTGGTTGAGGCCTGAGACCCGATCGGCAATGGCCGCCCAGATCTTTTTCTCGAGTGCGGCTTCGCTCAAGGTGCCGTCAACGACGACGAAACGTTCAGGCAGGCCCTTGGCCAGAACGAGGTAGCCGTTCCGGACCTTCTTATAGAAATCGAGATTCTGTCGTTCCATCCGATCAGGCAGGTCGCTGGCGCGTTGGCGGATGCGGGCCAGACCGACGTCGATCGGCACGTCGATGACGACCGTGAGATCAGGCATCACGTTGCCGACGGCGAAGCGATTGATTTGGTTCACCGGGTCCAGCGCGAGGTTGCGCCCGATTCCTTGATAGACCGTGGAGGAATCGAGAAAGCGGTCGCTGAGGACGATCTTGCCCTCGACGAGGGCCGGGGCGATGACTTCGCGGACGAGCTGGGCGCGCGCCGCGGTAAACAAAAGCAGCTCGGTCTCGGGGCACATTTCGTCGCCCCTTGAATTATGGACGATGATGTTGCGAATCTGTTCGCCGATCTCGGTGCCGCCGGGCTCGCGCACGGTAATGACCTCGCGCTTCAGTTTTTGCAGATGCGCGGCAAGACGGATCAACTGGGTGGATTTGCCACTTCCTTCGGAACCCTCGAAGGAAATGAGCCGGCCCGTTCGTTTTTGTTTCAAAGGCATGGCATGGAAGGCTGGTGAAATATTTCCCGGTTGGCGAGGAAGGTTTTTGGTTAAGCAGAGAGCGTGGAGG
>JBEKQH010000392.1:0-2690 GCA_049519915.1 Opitutaceae bacterium | reverse complement strand
CTCGCTGTGTTGTTCCTGATCGAGGGCGGGCATGGCGAAGAGGGCAAACAAGCCGACCCGCAGACGATTTATTTCACCGGCTGCGAAGGCGTTCGCGCCCATCGTATCTGCAAACCCGGCGACGTCCTGACGATCTCCGTTAAGCCGAAACGCCTGAAAATGCCTCTGGCCACCATCGAGGGGCAGATTCGCGTCGGCCAGGAGAAAGCCGTCTATGCGGAGGAAATCACTCTTACCTATGCCCTGCGTGACGCCGTGGCCCAACCGGCCCAACCGGTCTCAGGCCCGCCTCTGCCGGACGCGCCGAAAGACGTGCGCCCGTTGCCCGCGGCAGCCGCCCGTGTCATCGTCCCTGCCACCGTCTGAGCTCCGCCCCGCTTGACCTCTGTGCAAAGCGGGTCTTTGTCTTGGGCCTCCAGAGCCAGTTGCGTTCCCTAACTGCGCCGCCTGGGCTCGTCCCGCACTGTGAGTAAAGTTTACATCACCGGCCTCGGTCTCATTACCAGCATTGGCAACGACGTTGCCGGCATCACGCGTAGTCTGCGCGAACTGCGTCATGGCTTCGAAATCTATCCGCCTTTCGACAAGCCTGAGGTGCCGGTTAAGATTGTCGGCACGATCAAGGAATTTTCCGTAGATTCAGCCGATCCGGAGGACTGGGTTTTTCCTAAAAAATATTCCATCAAACGCGAAATCCTCCGCGGCCTCGCCCCCAACTCGCTTTTCGCCTACTGCTCGATGCTTCAGGCGATCGAGGATGCGCATCTTTCCCCGGCCGACATTTCCAACCCGCAGACCGGCCTCTACGCGGCGTCGGGCGGTTCCCCCTTCCTCACCCATCACCACCACGAACGCATGGTCAAGGTAGGCGTAATGCGCACCTCACCGCTCGGCATTGTCGCTTCCATCGCCGGCACGCTCAATTTCAACCTCGTCGCGCATTTTAAGATTCTCGGCGCCTCTTGCGGCTTTTCCTCGGCTTGTGCGTCTTCGATGCATGCGCTGGGCTTCGCTTTCGAGGAGATTCGAAGCGGGCGTCAACAGCGGATGTTCGTGGTGGGTGCGGAGGACTGCAATACCGACAGCATTCTGCCCTTTGCCGGTATGCGCGCGCTTTCCTTGCAAACGAATCCGGACCTTGCTTCGCGCCCGTTTGATGCCGAGCGCGACGGTTTTGTCGGCACGGGTGGCGCCGCGGTGGTCTTGCTCGAAAGCGAGGCCGAGGTGGCCCGCCGGGGCGTTCGCCCTTACGCGGAGGTCGCGGGCTGGGGCCAGGCCTCCGACGGCTACAACGTCGCCATCTCGCACCCCGATGGCGTCGGGTTGCATCTGGCCATCAAACTCGCCCTCAAAGACAGCGGCTGCGCGCCCGAGGAAATCGATTATGTCAATGCGCATGCCACCTCGACTCCCATCGGGGACGCCTCCGAGATCAAAGCGCTCAAGGCCGTTTTCAAAACGCCTGGAGCTCGTCCGGCGATCAGCAGCACCAAAGCCCTGACTGGGCACGGGCTTTCGCTTTCCGGCGCGATGGAAACGGCTTTTTGCGCCATCATTCTCCGCGACGGCTTCATGCCGGGCTCCGCCCATATCAGCCAGCTCGATCCCGCGTGCGAAGGCCTCTCGATCCTCCGCGCGACGGTCGCCGAGGCGCCCCGGGCCGTCCTTAACAACAGCAGCGGATTTGGCGGCGCCAACGTCTGCACGGTGCTTAAACGAATTAATTGATTTAACGTGCCCGCCGCCGCCGTCTCCGACCTTTACCGCACTGCTTTTGTCACCGGAGCGAGCTCCGGGTTGGGTGCGGCCTTTGTCGAAATGCTGTTGACCGACGGGGTGCGGGTATGGGGTAGCGCGCGCGACACCGCGCGTTTGCCTGCGCGCGGAAATTTCTCCCCGGTCGCCCTCGACCTGGCCGATCCGATGGCGGCCGAAAGCGTTTTTCTCGAGGCGGCGGCCGCGGCCGGCGGCGCTTTCGATCTCGTTATTCATAATGCCGGCTATGGCGTCTTCGGGTCGTTTGCCGCGGCGGACTTTGCCGTCTGGCAGGCCCAGCTCGAGGCCATGCTCTTGGCGACCTTGCGCCTCGCGCGGGCGGCCCTTCGCCCGATGCTCGCCCGGGGAAGCGGATGTCTGGTGAATGTCTCGTCGCTTGCGGCCGAGTTCCCGCTTCCTTTTATGACCGGCTACAACGTGGCCAAGGCCGGCCTCTCCGCTTTCAGCGAAAGTTTAATCTTTGAAACCGAAGGCACTGGTGTAAGCGTCATAGACTTCCGGCCCGGGGATTACCGCACCCCGTTCAACCAAGCTATGCACCGTCTTTCTGCCGAGCCCAACAAAATGGAAATCTGCGCCTGGAGGCGCCTTGAAGCCAATCTTCTGGCGGCTCCGTCGCCGGCGCGGGCGGCCGCCGACCTTCGCCGCGCTCTTCGGCGCGGCCACCGCGGCACCGTCCGCTCCGGGTCGTTTTTCCAGGCCCATCTCGCCCCGCTTCTGGCGCGGGCGGCCCCGCTGGCGCTGCGCCGTGCGGCGCTGCGCCGCTATTACCGTATCCCTTAACATTTCTCGACCGTGTCTGACGTCCGTATCCTTGTTCTCACTTCAAGCACTGGCGGTGGCCATGACGCCCGCGCCGAGGCCTTTGCCGAGTGGTGTTTCCATCTCTACCGCCACAAGGTCGACGTCCGGAT
>JBEKQH010000391.1:0-2704 GCA_049519915.1 Opitutaceae bacterium | reverse complement strand
CGCTGGAGAAACCGGCCGAGGAAAGGGATCCCCGCGACCAATGGGACAATGGCGCGGTTCGGACCGGGCCGGCCCTGGATCCAGGCACAGACCTTGCGCTCGGCCATCGAACAGGCGCCGGCCATCGGAATCATCACGGCAATGGCCGCGCAGCCTTTGATCGCGGCCTGGAGCCAGAGCGGAAGTTGAAAGAAGAAATCCATCGGAGATTTTTGAACCACTAATGCACGCTAATTTTCGCTAGTAAAGAGAAGCAATCCATTCACATACGAGGGAAACCGCGAATGGACGCGAATGAACGCGAATGAACGCGAATAAAAAGTGAAACCGGCCTGCGATATTGCACATGTTTTGGTCATCTTGGGTGTTTGGCTCATGCCGCCTTGTCTACCTCGTAACAATTCGCGTTCATTCGCGGTTAAACAGCATTGATTTGGTTGGGGTCGGATGAGTGGAGATTAGCAGTCAAACGGCTTGAGAAACGGGTTTGTAATGCAGCGTCTCGCCTTCGGCGAAGGGCAGATCCGCCCACGGCGTGCGGTCGATCAGCAAACCTGTCGCCGGCAGGCGGGCGTAGCTGATGGCGGCAAAGGCAGGGATTTCCCCGGCCAGCGTCGCCCAAACGGCATCGACGTCCCCGGCCGGCGATTCGCCGCCTGCCGCGGCGATCAGCTTGGCCAGGACGGCCAGATCGTCTTCCACGCCCGCCGGACCGGGCACGGCCTGGGAGAATTTCTGGAGACGGAACTGCTGGTTGATGAACGTGCCGCTCTTCTCAAACACGGTGAGCGTCGGCAGCACGACCGTGGCGGCCGCGCTGGTGGCATTGGCTTGCGCGCCGAGATAAATGATCGAAATTTTTGCGAGTTGCGCCGCGGTAAGACCGGCGGAAATGAGGTCTTCGCCGACGCTAAGCACGGTCGTGATTTCTCCCGTGTCGATCTTGGCGGCCAGGGCGGTGAGCTGGGTGGAAGGCAGTTTCTTGATCAGGCCGGTGACAAGCGCGCCACGGACGTTCGGGTTACGGTCGGCCGAGAGGAGAATCCCGTCACCCTCCCCCACCCGGCTGACGAGCCAGACCGGCGCCGGCAGCGCCTCGGCCAGCTTCTTGGTGAGAAACTGTTCCTCGACCGAACTGCGGCCCGAGCCGACAACGGCGAGCGCGTCGGCCTTGAACAATTGCCCCACCCGGGCCAGGGCGGCGGCCTCCGAAGCGACCCCACCGTCGATTTTCGCCTCGGTCAGACGGCCGGCGGCGCGGACTTGCTTATAAAGCTCGCGCCCGCTGTCGGGCATCCACCCGTCGTTGACCTCGTCGTTGGCGCGCGGAGTGATGCGATAGATGACGCCCTCGCGCGACCAGACGACGGTATTGCAGCCGACCGACGATTCGGAGTCGATGCTGTCGGTCTGCTTGAGGAACCAGACCCGCATCTTGAAGCGGAAGTCCGTCGAGGTCAGCGCCCCGACCGGGCAAATGTCCACGGTATTGAGCGAATAATTGTTTTCGAGCTTCTTGCCGGGATAACAGGTAAGCGTCGAGTAACTGCCGCGATCGACGAATCCGAGGACGTCGTCCTTCGCGATCTCCTTGGAAAAGCGGATACAGCGCGAGCAGAGGATGCACCGCTCGTCGTCCAGTGTGACCCGCGGGCCGAGCTGCGTATGCTTGGGCTTGACGTTTTTTTCCTCGATAAAACGCGAGTAGCCGCGGCCGTAGCCGGTGGCGTGCTCTTGCAGCGAGCATTCGCCGGCCTGGTCGCAAATCGGGCAATCGAGCGGGTGGTTGATGAGAAGAAACTCCATCACGCCTTCGCGGCAGTCCTTCACCAGCGGCGTAGTGGTGCGGATGTGCAAACCAGGCGAGACATTGGTGGCACAACCGATGGTCGGTCGCGGGCTCCAATTGATCCGCTGCCTGCCCGTGGCCGGATCCATGATCGGCGTCTTGGTCGCCGGGTCGACCGCCGGCAGGCCCATCTCGACCAGGCACATGCGGCAATTGCCGACAATGGAAAGCTTCGCATGATAACAATAGTGGGGCACCTCGATGCCGAGCCGGCGCGCGGCCTCGATGACATTGGTGCCCTTGGGCACGGCAATCTCGCGTCCGTCGATGTTGACGGTGATGAGGTCGGGTTGGGACGGAGCAATCATCGGAAGAGATTTTTAACCGCGAATGGACGCGAATGGACGCGAATAAAAGAGATAAAATCGCACCAAATCTTGCCCGTATTTTTGATTTCTTTTCGGTGGGTAACTCAAACCGGACTGCGCATTCTTGAAATCATTCGCATTCATTCGCGTCCATTCGCGGTTAAATTGCATTGGGATGGCTTAGATTGGATTGTTTAAGATTAGCGGTTAAAAATCAGACTAGCTCGATACCTGCCTCGGTTTGAGCCTTTTTCGCTTCGGCGTAGGTCTTGAATTCGTCGCCGAATTTCAGGACAAAACTCTGCGTGGGCCAGGCGCAAGCCTCGCCGAATGCACAGATCGTGCGCCCGGCGATCTGGTCCGCCACGCTCTTGAGCAGGGCGCCGTCCTCGGGTCGCGCGCCGTCGTGCACCATCCGGGCGGTGATTTTTTTCATCCAGAGCGAACCTTCGCGGCAAGGCGTGCACTGGCCGCAGCTCTCATGGGCATAGAACGCATTGATATTGGCCAGCGCCTCGACCATGTTGACCGAATCGTCCATCACGAT
>JBEKQH010000390.1:0-2706 GCA_049519915.1 Opitutaceae bacterium | reverse complement strand
TGGGTGCCAAAGGGCTGAACAAAGCCAGACTGCGCCTTTAAATTGGATGCCTCCGGGCGTCTCTATGCATGGCCGACCGAACCTTGAGTTCAGCTTTCAGTCCTTCAGTTTTTCAGCCTTTCCGGTGTTCAGCCCTTCAGCTTTTCAATTCTTCAGCCTTTTCCGTATAGCGTTCCGCCAGCACGTCGGCCAGCCGCTCGTCGTCTCCCACCAGACCGGTCAAGGCGATCCGTAAACCTGGCTTTGCGCGCATGGCTTCGGCGCAAATTTTCGCAATGTCCCCGTCCGGGCCGGCGTGACGCCCGGGTGACAAAAATTGCAGCGCTACCACCGCGTCGCCCCGACCGAACGCTTCGCCCCGCAACACGTCGGCCAACAATGGATCATTGAAGGCAAATTCAGGCCCCGGCCGCCGGCCCATCGAGGCCACCGTCACTTCTCCGTCCATCCGCTGTCGCAATTGCCGGCCGAGAAAATCCCGCACCGCGGTCACGCCGCGCTGCGGACTTCCATGGTCGACCAGCACCACTTTCGGATGCGTCAAGCCCGCCACCGTCGCCGTACGCTGGATGCCGCACGCGAGAATGTCCGCCAGGCGGGCGTCGTCCGGGGCATGGGCATCCACCAAACAGCGCGCGATCCGCACTCGCCGGTCGGGAAATCTTTGCTGCAAAGCTCGCAGCCGCTCCGGCAAATAGTCCGTCAAAGCCGCGCTCGGGCCAAAAAAAAGCGGCAGCAGAACAAACTCGTTTTCGCCTCGGGCCAGCGCTGCGGCCAGCGCGGGCTCCAGCAGTTCCGCCCGTTTCCCATCGAGTTCGGCGGCAGCCACGGCGCTCGAGTGAAGCAACGAGACGGCTCGCACCTCCGCCCCCTCCAGCCGGGCTCCCAGCCAGCCCGCGATGCGGCGCAGACTCAGAGTCGAGGCGGCCCGGAGCGAACCGTTGTCAAATAAGAAGCAAACGGGCGGACGGCTGGTTTTCACAGGCATAAGATTGCCGAATAAATTCTTGCCGTGCCAATACGTTTGATCAATTATTGAAATCTTTCCGTTCCACACCGTCCCACATGAAGTTCCTCTCCTCGAAATTTTCACTGATTCTCATCAGCGCCGCCGTGTTGTTCGCCGGCTGCGCCACCAAGACCAAGCGTCCGACGCCCGACCAGACCGTTATCGGCCCGAACGGCGCCTCGGGGCTCAATCCCGAAAGCGTCAGCACCACCGACCAAACCGCGGCCGGCTTGCAGGAACGCCTGCCGGAAGGAGCCATCGATGACGGCAAGCTCATCCACGGTTTGCTACCCTCGGTTTACTTCGACTTTGACCAGTCGGCGATCAAGCGCGACGAACGGAAAAAGCTGGTCGACGCCGTCAAATACCTCACGGACAACCCGACCAAGAAGCTTTTGCTCGAGGGCCATTGCGACGCCCGCGGCACCGACGAATACAATATGTCGCTCGGCGACCGCCGCGCCCAAAGCGTGAAGAACTATCTCGTCAAAGCCGGCGTTTCGGAAGACCGCCTCGAAACTCTTTCCAAAGGCAGCCTTGAGGCCACAAAGGGCGGGACCGAGGATCAGATGCGGCACGACCGCCGCGTCGATCTCGACGTCAAGAAAGACGGTGCCGACACCGGCTCTTCGCTGGCCGCGCCCGCGGGTGAACCTGCCGCTGCGCCGGCCGCCGGACCCTCCGCCACACCTGGCGCCGGCATGTAAGGCGTTTCGGCATCCCGATTTTTTCACTGACTACGTGGCCCCGGAATAAAATCCGGGGCCTTTTTATTTCTGGAAGGCTTCTTCGGCAAAGAAACAGGGGAATACATGCAAAGAGCGATTTTGATTTAAATTTTTCCAATTTGTCCTTTCATTCCGAGACTCTCAGCAACCCCGACTTGTCGGGGTTGCCTGGAACAAGCCAATGAACTGGGCGCTCGGATTGGTCCCGTTGTGGGCGGGGTGCCCTCACCCCGCAAATTGTCATTCCGAGTGCAACGAGGAATCTCTGATTTTCGGCTTACCAGTGAGATTCCTCACTCTGTTCGGAATGACACTGAGGTTTCTATGGCGCGTCAGGTGTCCATTGAAGACGCCCTACCTTCCCTCCGCCAGAGCCGTCAGAACTCTCTGCGATACCTCCATGCCCTTCCGCATGATGCTGAGTTTGAAGCTTTCGTTGGGCGCATGTAGGTTATCCTCCGGCAGAAACAAACCCACCATGACCGAATCCAGGCCAAGCACGCGCTTGAGATCGGAGATGATAGGCACACTTCCGCCTTCGCGCAGATAGAGCGGAGGCTGGCCGAACACTGCGGTCACCGCGGCATCGGTCGCGCGGAAGGCCCGCGCCAACGCCGGCGACTGGTCACGCGGCGTATTTGGACGCCCCGGCGGAACAACGGTATAAGGCAGACCCTCGTGTTGATCGATGATGCGATAAGTGACCTCCTTGGGCATGCGCTCGCCGATCGTCTGATAAAGCAATTTGCGGATCTTTGCCGGCGTTTGCCCGGGCACGAGGCGGCAGCTGATCTTTACTAGGGCCTTGCTGGGAATGACCGTTTTGGTGCCTTCCCCTTGGTAACCGCCGCCGATGCCGTTGAATTCAAGCGTGGGCAGAAACCGGATCGCCTCGAACGGCGTATAACCCGGCGGCACGTAAAAGGCAGGGATGCCGAGAAACTCGCGGTACTTTTCCGCATCGCCACC
>JBEKQH010000389.1:0-2715 GCA_049519915.1 Opitutaceae bacterium | reverse complement strand
AGACTGGCTTGCAATGAAGTCCAAAGTTTCAAAATTGTGCTGCTCCAAAAATAAAAAAGCCCGGGCGTCGCGGCCCGGGCTTTGAGAGAAGGAGAACGATTGCGAAGAACGAGAACGCTTCTTATCTAACAACCCGGGCGCTGCCGCCCTTCATAAGCTTCTCGATTTCCTTTTGCGTGGCCATCGAGGTGTCGCCTGGGGTAGTCGAGGCGAAGGCGCCGTGGGCGGCGCCGTAGTCGACCGCCGCCTGCGGATCGTTTTTCGCCAGGAAGCCGAAGGCGAGGCCGCTGGCAAAGCTGTCGCCGCCGCCGACGCGGTCGAGGATCTCGAGTTCCGGATACTTGCGGCTGTCGTAGAACTTGCCGTCGTGGTAAAGAATGGCGCCCCAATCGTTGACGGTGGCGGTGATCACGCGGCGGAGCGTGGTGGCCGCGACCTTGAAGTTCGGAAACTCGGCCACGGCCGTCTTGATCATGGCCTTGAACGCGTCGGTCTCGATATGGCTGATGTTTTCGTCGGCGCCCTTGACCTCGAAGCCGAGCGAGGCGGTGAAGTCCTCCTCGTTGCCGATCATCACATCGACGTATTTCGCGATCTCGCGGTTGACCTCGCGGGCCTTTTTCTGGCCGCCGATGGTCTTCCAAAGGGAAGGGCGGTAGTTGAGGTCGTAGCTGACGATGGTGCCGTGTTGGTGGGCGGCTTTGACCGCCTCAATGGTCAGGGCGGCGGTGGATTCGGACAGCGCGGCGAAGATGCCGCCGGTGTGGAACCAACGCACGCCGAGCTTGCCGAAGATGTTTTCCCAGTCGAAGTCGCCGGGCTTGAGCTGGCTGGCGGCGGTGTTGCCGCGGTCGGGGACGCCGACGGCGCCGCGCACGCCGAAACCGCGCTCGGTGAAGTTGAGGCCGTTGCGGACAGTGCGGCCGATGCCGTCGTCCTCGCGCCACTTGATGAAGTCGGTGGCGACGCCACCCTGCATGATGAAGTCCTCGACGAGGTGGCCGACTTCGTTGTCGACAAAGGCGGTGCAGACGCCGGTGCGCAGGCCGAAGCATTTGCGCAGGCCACGGGAGGTGTTGTATTCGCCGCCGCCTTCCCAGACTTTGAACTCGCGGGCGACGCGCACGCGGGTCTCGCCCGGATCGAGGCGGAGCATGACTTCGCCCAGCGAAAGCTGGTCGAACTTACATTCGGAAGCGGATTTTATTTTCAGGGCCATGGATCAGAATAGTTGAAAGGTGAAAGTTGAAGTTTGAAAGACTTGGAATGTGGAAAGCTGGAAATCAGGAACGGAAATAGTCGGGATTGTTCTTCCTGATGAGATGTGGAAAGCTGGAAAGCAGGAACAGAAATAGCGGGGATTATGCTTCCTGACTTCCTGATTTCCACATTGGTTTTTAAACGGCGACTTTGAGGTCGCCGAGTTTCCACTGCGGCTGTTTGCATTCAGCGGCGAGCTCGTTGAAGGCCTTGATTTCAGCCTCGGAGAAAAGCAATCCGCCGTTTTTGGCGGAGCGCGCCGCGGCATCGGCCTCGATCTGGCCGGGGAGCATGCATTTCTCGTTGCCGTGGCCGAGCACGTCGTTGATGACGGCCTTGACGTTGTCGGACTGGTTGCGCCCGAAGGCGAAAGCGCCGGCGTTCATGGCGTCGGGGTGCCAGACCTGGAAGAAGAAACAGCAGCCGTGCTTGTCGGCCGGCGAGCGGTCCCAGTGGTTGCGCAGGGTGGGCAGCGAACCGCCGATGAAGCCGCCGACAATTTCGTTGATGAGCGAAAGTCCGTAGCCTTTGTGCGCGCCGAAGGGCAGGAGGGATTTGGCCTTGGCCGGGTCGGTGGTGGGGACGCCATTTTCATCGACGGCGGCCTGCGGCGGGAGCTGCTTGCCTTCGCGGAGGAGCTGTTGGACGCGGCCCATGGCGACGACGGACGTGGCCCAATCGATCACGATGGGGTAGCCGATCGCGCTGGTGGTGGGGAAGCCCCACGAATGCGGGTTGGTGCCGAGGGTGGGGAACTTGCCGCCAAACGGCACGACTTCGGCCAGCGCGGCGGTGCAATTGGTATAGGCGATGTAGCCTTTTTTCGCGGCGTCCATCACATAGCCGCCGCCCCAGAGATAGTGGAAGGCATTGTCCACCGAAACCATGCCGACGCCGTATTGGTCGGCGAGTTTCATGGCGGCATCGATCGCGGCGTAGCCGGTGGCCTGGCCGAGTTTTTGGTTGGCATTCCAGATTTGTGCGGCGGGGAAGCGCGATTTGACGACTTCAATCTTGGCGTTGGGGACGCAGCCTTTGGACCCGCTGCCAAAGAGGTGGTCGAGATGAAGCGCCTTGAGGGCGTTGTGCGTACGGATGCCGTGGCGGGTGGCCTCGGCGCAGAAACGCGCGGCGGCGGCTGACTCCTCGGTGGAGTAACCGCGGTGCTTGTAAGCGGCCTCGACGAGCGCGTTGTGGGTCTTTTCAGGGACGACGTAGAAGGATTCGGACATGGGAAAACAAATGATAGATTTTTTATGTGGAACGCAGGAAATCAGGAAAACTGAATTCTGCTCTTCCTGGTTTCCGCATTTAAGTGGCTTGGCTTATCCAACTTTCTTGACCGGCACCTCGGGGTTCACCTGCGCGATGGGCTTTTCGCCTTTGACCGCCCGCAGGAGATTTTGCACGGACGTGGTCGCCTGGCGGACCACGCTTTCATACGTGCGGGAGCCG
>JBEKQH010000388.1:0-4764 GCA_049519915.1 Opitutaceae bacterium | reverse complement strand
CTGCCCCGCGTGCGTATCGAGATAAAGGAAGCCCTTTTCTTTCCGTTGGAGCGCGCGCACCAGCTGCACGAGCAGCGTATGCTTGAAGACGTCGGCAAAATTGCCGGCGTGGAAGGCATGCCGATAGTTCATTTTAGAACCGGCACCTTGATAACCGTTTTGCGCACAAGGGCCGCCTCCGCGCCGATCCGCATCGAAGGAAGATGCGCATCCGTTGGGAAAAACACCGCCGCCTCGCCCGCGCCGACGCGCAAAACCGAACCGCCCTCGAAGGACCGGTAGAAAATCAAATCCTTGGCCGGTCGGAGATCTTCCGCCACCTTCATTCGCGACACGTCGCAGACTTCCATCAGCTCCTCTCCGTCGATCACGACTTGCACGTCGATATAAGCGCCGTGGGACTCCCAACGCCCCTCGGCCCGCGATTTGGTCAAATACGCCTGCTCCAACGCAAACGCGCCCCCGGTCAGCTCGACCCGTGCCGTCGCACCGGCCGCGAGCCTTCCGATCCGCGCCTGGGCCGCGCTGCCTGACTGCAACACCTCCTCCGCGTAGGCGAACGCCGCGGCGAAAGGCTCCGCCCATGCAAGTTGCGCACGCAGGGCGCCAAGGTTTCCAAAGATAGCCATGCCACGAGTCCATTCTTCGCCATGCACGCTGGCAAGCGCAGGTCGCTCCAGATGGCATTAAAACGCCAAATATGAGCGGGTCGCCGCCGCCGAATAAGTTCTGCGGATCCGGTAAAAAGCGACTAATCTCAAACCGAAGCAACGGCAGATGGACGCAGACCAACCCCAAAAAAAGAGGCGCCGGCCCGCACGATTGATTTTTTCTTTGTGTCTCCGCGCTTTACGTCGAAAAGTCTCGTTCGCTATCTTCTTTCTCAAACGTCTTGCGTTTCTACCTCAAACCTCAGTCGTCCCGCCCGGCCATGAAAAGAATCACCCTGCTCCTGTCCCTGTTGCTAATTCCCGCCGCCCTCCTCGCCGGCAGCTTCGAGGGCAAAATCCGCTTTTCCGCCAAAAGCCCGAAGCATGACCAAGCCACTTTTTGCGATTACTCCCTCAAGCCGGGCTTTCTGCGCATCGATTTCGCCGGGCACGACAGTGAATCCAACGAGCGGAACATCGTCTCGATCTGGGATCTCAACCACAACAAGCTCTTCACGCTGATGCCCGACCAGAAGACCTATTTGGTCATGAAGACCGCAGCGATTTCCGCCTCAGCCCCCGGGACGGCGCCCGCGGTGCAATTCGGAAAAACCGGCGAGACTGAAACCATCCTGGGCTNNNTCTTTAAAGATGCTGCTCACAGCGCCACGGATGAGGTTTGGGCCGTCGAAGGCTTCGGGCCATTCCTGACCGTTCGCAGCGCTTTCGTAAAACATGGCGTAATGAGCCCGCTCGAAAAGGAACTCGCCTCCCGCAGTCTTTTCCCCCTGCGCATCGTTTTTCACAGTTCCGGCGGCGCCGAGACATCCCGCTTGGAGGCGGTGTCGGTCGACAAGCAAGCGCTGCCCGACAACACGTTTACCTTGCCTGGCGATTACCATCTTTTCGATGCGAACAGCCTCTCGGGCGGTTTCTAGCCCGGATGCATCTCACACCTTTTTATCCGATGGTGCCTCCGTTGGCTGTGCCGATCGAGCGCGGCCAAGCGACTTCGTCGCGGCTAGCCCCGACAGAGTCGGCCCGCAGGGTGGATCGATCACACGAGGACGTGGGATCGATCCAGGTTGGCGCACGCACAGCAATTTCTTTGCGACCTCCCCGCTTGACAGGGCATTTGATTCAGGTTTGTTCGCCCTGAATATGGCAAACAAAGCAGACAAGTGGCCGCAAAACGCAGCCGGCAAGTTTTTCGTCGATCAACAATGCATCGATTGCGACCTTTGCCGGGAGACGGCCCCCGCCTTCTTCACCCGCAGCGACGAGGGCGGCTACTCGTTCGTGCACAAGCAGCCCACGACCGAGGAAGAAATTGCGCTATGCATGGAAGCTCTCGAGGGTTGCCCGGTTGAGGCTATTGGCAGCGACGGCGACGCGCTTCGCCCCCGGACTCTAAACAAGTGGCTCCGTCCTTTGGGTCGCAGGCAAAAACACGAAAAACGTCCGCCGCTGCCAGCCAGATCGACTGGATTGTTAACGGATCCATGGCGATCGGTTAACAAATCCTTGTTTTCGGACCGGGATCCGTCTATGACGGCGGGCGATGGACTCTTTTGCTGCCGCTTTATGCCTCGCCACCGTCTCCCGGGTGCGGAGAGGGCCGGCCGGCCGTTGCGCGGCATGGCCGAGGTGAATCATGCCGGCCGAGGTCCCCATTCGAGCGACAACCAGAGACGAGCCCACGGCCACGGTTGCGGGCACGCTGGCCGATGATCGGCGGCATGTCTGGCATCCCTTCACCCAAATGCAGGAATATTTCGCCCTGCCTCCCGTGGCCATCGCCTCCGGACGGGGGGGGTGGCTGACCGACACCGAAGGCCGGACCTATCTCGATGGCAACGCTTCCATCTGGACGAACGTCCACGGCCACAACGATCCCGAACTGAATGCGGCGCTCCAGCGCCAACTCGCCGGCGTGGCCCATTCGACCATGCTTGGTCTCACCCACCCGCCCGGCGCGGAGCTGGCGGCGGAACTGGCGCGCTTGGCGCCGCCGGGCCTGGGCCGCGTGTTTTTCAGCGACAACGGCGCCGGCGCGGTGGAAGTCGCGCTCAAGCTTTCGTTCCAATATTGGCAGCTCGTCGGCCGTCCGGAAAAACGCGGCGTGATCGGCCTCGCGGGCGGTTATCATGGCGATACGTTTGGCGCGATGGCCGCGGGCGACAGCGGCTATTTCCACGAGCGTTTCCGCCCCTGGTGTTTTCCGGCGGAGCATTTTCCCGCGCCGCGCTGCCGGGAGTGGGGCGGCCGCATGCGCGAGGCCGATGCCACGGCGAGCCTGGCGGCGTTGCACGCGCTGCTCGCGGCGCAGGCCGGCCGGACGGCGTGCCTCATTCTGGAACCTTCGGTGCAGGGCGCGGCCGGCATGCGGCTCCAACCGCCGGGATTCCTGCGCGAGGTCGCGGCCCTCTGCCGTGCGCACGAGGTGCACCTGATTCTCGACGAGGTGTTCGTGGCCTTCGGCCGCCTGGGCCCGATGGTCGTGTGCACCGAGGAAGGGGTGACGCCTGATTTTCTCTGCCTCGCCAAGGGCCTGACGGCGGGCTATTTGCCGCTGGCCGCCACGCTCGCGCGCGAGACGGTTTTCGAAGCGTTTCTTGGCACGGGCGAAAGCCACCGTGCTTTTTTCCACGGGCACACCTTCAACGGCCATCCGCTGGCCGCGGCGGTGGCGCTGGAAAACATCCGCAAGCTTCGGGTCATGATCGCCGGAGGCACATTGCGGACGCGCCTCGCCTGTTTTGGTCGGCGGCTCGACGAAACTTTTTCCGAGCACCCGCGCGTCCGCGAGATCCGCCAGCGCGGTTTTGCCGCCGCGCTCGACCTCGTCCCGTCGCGGGAATCCGCCGAGGTTTTCCCTCCTTCCCGCCGGGTCGGCCTGCAGGTCTGTCTGCGCGCCCGCGACCACGGCCTATTGCTGCGCCCACTGGGCGATTCGCTGCTGCTGGTCCCGCCGCTTTGTCTCGACGAGAGCGAACTCGGTGAGCTCGTGCAACGCACCGCGCTCGCGATCGCCGATGCACTGCCGTCCTAATTCCGGTCATTGAAACTTGTCACTTGATACTTGCCTCACCATGCCCACCTACGATCTCACCGCGATCAAGAGAATCTACGAACTGCCCCTGCCGGAACTGATCTTCCGTGCGCAGGAGACCCACCGCCGTCATCACGACCCGGCCGCCGTGCAGCTTTGCACGCTCCAGTCGATCAAGACCGGCCGTTGTTCGGAGGACTGCAAATACTGTCCGCAATCTTCGCACTACGACACCGGTTTGACGGCCGAGCCGCTGATGGACGTCGATGCGGTTCTGGCCGCCGCCCGCGACGCCCAGGCGGGCGGCGCCTCGCGTTTTTGCATGGGCGCGGCGTGGCGTGAGGTGCGCGACGGCCCACAATTCGACTCGGTGCTGGCTACCGTGCGCGGCGTGGCCGGTCTCGGCCTCGAAGTCTGCTGCACCTTCGGCATGCTCGCGCCGGCGCAGGCCGCGCGCCTGAAGGAAGCGGGTTGCGTCGTTTACAACCACAACCTCGACACGTCGCGCGAGTTCTATCCGGAGATCATCACCACGCGCACGTACGATGAACGCCTGGCCACGCTCGCCACGGTGCGTGACGCCGGCTTGCAAGTCTGCAGCGGCGGCATCCTCGGGATGGGCGAGGGGGTCGAAGACCGTCTGAAATTGCTCCGCGAATTGGCCAGTCTTGATCCGCAACCCGATTCGGTCCCGATCAATGCGTTGGTGCCGGTTGCCGGGACGCCGCTGGCGGGAAAACCTCCGGTGGACCCGATTGAGTTTGTCCGCATCGTCGCCACGGCGCGCCTCCTCTTGCCGCGCGCGATGGTGCGTCTTTCCGCGGGTCGCACGGCGATGTCCGACGAGCTGCAGGCGCTCTGTTTTATCGCCGGCGCCAACAGCATATTCCTCGGCGACCGGCTCCTCACCACGCCGAATCCGGGACGGTCCGCGGACCTTCAGCTGTTGGCTCGGCTGGGCATGCATCCTCTCGTGGCACAGACCCCCGCACCGGCCGAACCGGCGGCGGTGGGGTAAGTTCCAACCGTCTGCGGCTATGCGCAATGGGTCAATTTGTGGAA
>JBEKQH010000387.1:0-2726 GCA_049519915.1 Opitutaceae bacterium | reverse complement strand
CGTCTGCATCGACGACCTCACCCACATCGACCGCCCCGATCAGCTCCGGCGGTGGCGGAGGCGGAACGCTGGACGACTGGTTCCTTGGCTTCCTCGCGCTGGCCGGCCTTTATCGTTGGAAACTCCGCAACGCCAATCGCCAGCGCTGAGGGAAAATCGCCGGCGCCATGCGGCGGATAAGCGCCGATCCCCACCCATTCTTGCTGCTGCCTTCGTCCTCTCCCGAAGGGAGGCAAAGGCCCCCGGAGGTCATTGCCATTGACTTGCATAGAGAGGTATCGCTCTTGCGTCGCGGCGTTTCGTCGCTAACTTACTGGGGTAAGCTTTGATAAGAATTCAGGCTCCGGCGCGGTTCAGGCCATCGCATTCGCGCCCTTGTTACGGCCCGCGTCACATTCCGAGAAATAAAACTTCAATCGTTTCGATGAAATTTATTCTCACGACATTCGCAGCGTTTGCTTTCTTTTGGAGCCTATCCCCGCTCGCCCGGGCCCAGATCGGCACCGGCTGGGCTTCCGCTACGGAGAATTACAGCATCCAAACGTCAGCCGGTTGCACCGCCGTGGCTTTGCCTATCGGCAGCGGAGTGGGTGGTGTTTTCAATGTTCCGGGGCCGGGCATATTCCGGTCTGAATTCCGGTTTGAATACGACCTCACCGGACAGGGCCTCTCCAGCGGCACCGAGCAATTCCAAGGCGATGTGACTCTTAATAGTTTCGTCGGCAACCGGGTGACCGTGAAGCAAACATTTGAGGAGAGCTTTGGCTCTTGGAGCTTGATCGCCATCGATAAGAACCTGGCCGGAACGGGCCCGCTGAGCGGCGATGTCGGTGGCTTCTATGACGTCCACGGTTCACCTCAGGTGTTGCTGGCCCCCTTCACCGTCGGCCAGACCGCCCGCATCAACACGATCCTCACTTTCACCGGCGGAATACCCGCCGTGAATGTCTATATCAACGGAACCTTGGTTGAGCAGCTGGCCGGCGACGGGGTGACTCCGGTTTACGACAAAGTGGGCGCCTATGTGTCGTCCTCTGGGACCGGCCCGTGCACGACGACCTGGCAAAACATCTTGTTTTGGACCGGCGGCGGCGGCAATGGCGGCACCCCCGTGGCCGTGGACACACCGAGTTTCAGCCCGCCCGCCGGCACCTACGCCGGTGCGCAAACGGTCACTGTCGCCACGACCACGCCGAGCGCGTGGATCGCCTATACGACGGACGGCACCACGCCGACCGAGAGCAACGGTGTCGTTACCAACGGCACGGTGTTGTCGAGCGGCGAATCTGTCCCTGTAAACGCCAGTACGACCCTCAACGCCATCGCCTTTGAGAGCGGCCTGCCAGACAGCGCTGTGTCCACCGCTGCGTATACCATAACGACTTCAGGCGTGCTGTCCGCGCCTACCTTCAGCCCGCCTACCGGCACGTACACCAACGCCCAAATGGTGACAATCACGTCCACGGCCAGCGGCGCCTCGATCGCCTATACGACGGATGGCAGCGCCCCGACCGCCAGCGGCGGCACACTCACCCACGGCACCTTGTACACTGGAAGCATTTCTATCGGCAGCAGCACCACCCTCAATGCGATCGTATTTGAAAGCGGTTTCACCAGCAGCGCCCTCGCCACCGCGGTTTATACGATACAGATCCCAACCAGCAGCCCTGCCCCGGTCAGCTCCGGCGGTGGCGGCGGTGGCGGGGCATTTGAAGGCTGGTTTCTAGCTTTCCTCGCCATCGCCGGGCTCTGGCGCTCGTTGACGCACGCAAATCACAAACGCCAATAGCCAAACGCCAAAAAATCTGCGATTAGGAAGACCAAATTAAACGCAATCCTCACCGTTGAGACTGCGCACTCGCCACGGCGAGCGACCCTTTGGGATTCTCTGAAGTTTTGGAGTTTTCCGCGCCGCGATGCGTGCGGACGATGGAGAATTTTCGATTACGGCGCCGGGTGACTGGCGGCGCTAACCGGGGCGGCCGGCACAACCGGCGGCTTAGGCAAGGCCGGCGGAGTTCCCGGTGCGGGCCCAGTGGCGCCCACCGTTTTGTTTTTGGCCCTGAGCTCGGCTCCGGTTTTCTCAACGTCCATCATGATCCCGCTCATTACGGGTTGAATTAGATCGTGAATTTTGTGATTGGACCCTTGCATGATCGCAGGCTCCTTGGCCGCAAAACTCTTGCCGAGCGGGCTCTCATAAAATGAGAGCAGACTGTCAATTTCCGCCTGGGTGAAATTATTCGAAAACTCGCCGATATAGGATTCCTCCAGCTTGTCCCAGCTCAAATTAGTCTGGATCTTCGCCAGCATTTTGGCCTTGGCCGCTTCCACCGCCGCCTTGGTCTCAGGACTCGGCGGGATTCCCATCGTGGCACGCGTCAACTGCATCCCAATCATCGAATTAACTTGAGCATAAAAAGCGTCGAAATTCTTCTTGAGGCCAAGGTCATCGACCAAACGTTTGACCGAGTCGTGGGACGGAAGCGGTGTCTTGACCGCGGTCGCAGCCGGAGCGGCCACGGTTTGGGCGGGCTGCGCGGCCGGTGCGTCCGGCTTGGTTGGGGCCTGGTCGGCGCGGGCCGTCACCAGGCAAAGACTGAGGAGGATCGTCGCGGGAAGGATTTTGTTCATGGGGATTATCTGTTGAAAGGTGGGAAACTGGCGGGAAATGGCCCGGTAGGTCAAACATTTGCGGCGCGAAACGGATCCCTGTCCGAACACAG
>JBEKQH010000386.1:0-2732 GCA_049519915.1 Opitutaceae bacterium | reverse complement strand
CTGGCGATGAAACGCATCGGCCACGCGGGTACGCTCGATCCGATGGCCACCGGTTTGCTCATCATGCTCGTCGGCAAGGCCACACGCATTTCGCAATATCTTATCAGCCTCGACAAGGAATACGAAGGGACCGCCCTGCTGGGCGCCGTGACCGATTCGCAGGATGCCGACGGCCGGATCCTGGAAACCCGCCCGGTGCCCCCGTTGAGCGAAGCCGAGGTGACCGCGGCCATGAAGACGTATCTGGGCGACCAATATCAGACGCCGCCGATGTTTTCCGCGATCAAGATCGACGGCGTTCCGCTCTATAAGAAGGCCCGCCAGGGCGAGGACGTGGAACGTGAGCCGCGCTTTATCCGCGTATCGAGTTTTGAACTCACCTCCTTCGCGCTTCCGCGGATTTCCTTCCGCCTGCGTTGCAGCAAGGGCACCTACGTGCGCACGATCGCGCACGACCTCGGCCAGAAATTAGGCTGCGGGGCTCACCTGTGCGCGCTGCGCCGGACGGCCACGGACCGATTCCGCATCGAAGAGGCCTTGACGCTCGACCAAATCGAGGCGTTGCCCGTGCGCGAGATCGAGAAGCGGCTCGTGCCCGTGCACACCGCCGTGCCTAGCGTCGCGCTTGGCTGACCGCTCAAAGGTGACCTTTTCTTAACCGCGAATGAACGCAAATTCACGCGAATAGTCCCGGAAATCTGACGCGACTTCAGATTGGGGCCGTTTTCTATTGGCGTTCATTCGCGTTCATTCGTGGTTAAAAAAGCCTGTGATTCGCTTTCAAAAGATCATCCATTAGCGGTTAAGAGATGAACAAAACTTTCTCCTCGCTGGCGGAAGCCGCTGCGCTGCCCCGATGGCCTTTGCACTTGGCCATCGGGATGTTCGACGGCGTGCATCTCGGGCACCGTTCCGTCATCGAGGCCGCCGTGCAATCGGCGCGCCGCAGCGGCGGCCTGGCCGCCGCCCTTACGTTTTTCCCCCATCCCAGCGCGCTCTTCCATCCGGAGAATCCCACCCGCCTGATCATGCCGCCGGCGGCCAAGTCCCGCGTGTTGTTCCAACTCGGTGTCGACGCGGTGATCGAACAGCCTTTCACGCTCGAATTCGCGCGGATCACGGCCGAGGAATTTTTGCCCCGCTTGCGTCGGGCGTTGCCGCAGCTCGCCGGCGTTTACGTCGGTGAAAACTGGCGCTTTGGCCGCGGCCGCCGCGGCGACATTTCGTTCCTGGTGGCCGAAGGACGCCGGCTGGGCCTGACCATTTTCAGCGCGGCGCGGGTTAATCTCGACGGCGAACCGATCAGCAGCACCCGGCTGCGGGCGATGATTGCGGCTGGCGATATCGCCTCGGCCAATGCCTTGCTCGGTTACGCCTACTTCGCCGAGGGCAAGGTCGTGCCCGGCGCGCGTCTCGGCCGCGAACTGGGATTTCCCACGCTCAATCTCGCCTGGGAACCGGAACTGCGACCACAGTTCGGCGTTTACACCGTGCGGGTTTCCGGCGCGAAGTTGCCCACGCCCTTGCCCGGCGTGGCCAACTACGGGCTTCGCCCGACCGTCGATCACGACGACCACCCGCGCCTCGAGACGCACGTGCTTGGGCCCTGTCCGCTGGGCGAAGGCGATCCGATTACGGTCGAATGGCTGCGCTTCCTGCGCCCGGAGAAAAAATTTGCCGATGTCGCGGAGCTCCGCGCGCAAATTGCGCAGGATGTGACCGCGGCCCGCGCGGAATTCGGCTTGCCGCCGGGGGCTTGAGGCGATCGCGCTGGCAGAATCTTACTGAAATTCGACATTGGGTGTTGGATGTTCGATGTTGGGTGTTCGCAGAGGGCAAGACGTCTCGCAGTGCAGGAAGAAATTCATGAAAATCATCCTTCCCGGTGGCACCGGTCTGATCGGCACCCTGCTCGCGCGTTCTTTTGCGGGCGCCGGTCACGACGTCGTCATTTTCAGCCGGAATCGGCTGGCCTCGACGCCGGGTCGCGTCGTTGGTTGGGACGGATGTTCGCCCGGCGACTGGAGCGCGGAGCTCGAAGGGGCGGAGGCTGTCATCAACTTGACCGGACGCAGCGTAAACTGCCGTCTCACGCCCGCCCATCGGCGGGAGATCATGGAATCGCGGGTGAATTCGACGCGGGTGCTGGGTGAGGCGATGGCCCGGGCCGCCCGCCCGCCCAAGGTTTGGCTGCAATCGAGCACGGCAACCATCTATGCCCATCGTTACGACGCGCCGAATGACGAAATGACGGGCCGATTGGGCGGTTCGGACCTGCCCGATACATGGCGTTTCAGCATCGACGTGGCCACCGCCTGGGAACGCGCGGCGACCGAAGCCAGCCTGCCACGAACGCGCCAGGTTCTGCTGCGAACAACGATTGTGATGAGCCCTGCCCGCGGCGGAGCCTTCGACGTCCTGCTCGGGTTGGTGAGACATGGTTTGGGCGGACGCGCGGGAAACGGACGCCAATATGTCTCCTGGATTCACGAGACGGACTTCGTCCGCGCCATCCATTGGCTGATCGAACGCGATACCCTCACCGGGCCGGTCAACCTGGCGGCGCCGAATCCGTTGCCGAATGCGGAATTCATGTGCGGGCTGCGAGAAGCCTGGGGGATCGGTTTTGGCGTGCCTGCGGCCGAGTGGATGCTCGAACTCGGCGCGCTCTTTCTTCACACCGAGACGGAGTTGATCCTCAAAAGCCGCCGGGTCGTGCCGGGTCTGCTGTT
>JBEKQH010000385.1:0-2735 GCA_049519915.1 Opitutaceae bacterium | reverse complement strand
CCAATGGACGGAGGCTCGGCGGGCGCGAAGGTGGGACCCTTCGCGCCCAGGGCCTCCTTGGAGGCCCAACGCCGAACGTCGGACGCCCGATGGCCAATGACCCATGGCCCGTGACAGATCCAGCCCTGAACCCGGAGCCTTGAACCTTTGCTCTTGAATAAGCCTCGCGCCTACGAATGAATCAAATCCTCGCATGCGCTGGCAGCTGAGACGCATCTTCATCTTCCCCATAAAATCCCTCGACGGGGTTTCGGTCGATACGGCCCGCCTTACCCTCGGCGGCATCCTCGAGCACGACCGCGTTTTTGCGATCGTGGATGAGCAGGGCAAGTATGTGAACGGCAAACGCACCGCACAGATTCAACGCCTCCGCTGCGCCTATGACAAAAATCTGGAAGAAGTGGCCCTGCGGGAGGACGGACAAGCCAGCCAGACAACCTTCTCGCTGACCGAACGCGGCCCGCTCGCGCGATGGCTGAGCGATTTTTTCGGCTTCGCCGTGACCGTAACCCATGAGCCGGTCGGCGGATTTCCCGACGATCGGACCGCCTTCGGTCCGACCGTGGTCGGCGAGGCCAGCTTGCGGACAGTGGCGGACTGGTATCCCGGACTAAGCCTGGAGAGTGTCCGCCGGCGTTTTCGCACCAATCTGGAAATCGACGGCTCGGCCGCCTTCGCCGAAGATTCCCTTTTCGGCGGCCCGGACGAACGGCGGCCCTTTTCCATCGGTCCCGTGCAATTCCAGGGCCACAATCCATGCCAGCGGTGCGTGGTTCCGACCCGCGATCCCGATACGACCGCACCCATCCCGAACTTTCAGAAGACCTTCATGGAATTGCGGCGGCAACAGCTTCCGCCTTGGGCCGATGCGCGGCGTTTCAACCATTACTATCGTTTCGCCGTCAACACGTCGGTGGACAAATCGGAGGCGGGCAAAATCATCCGCGTGGGCGATCCGGTCTGCCCGGCTCCGCCCTCTTCCGCGGCGGCAGCCTCTTGAGCTCCCATGGCTGAGGGCCCGTGGCCCGGCGAGGTGTCCGTCTATGCCCTCCCGCCTACAGCATTAGTGGCGGGCCTTTGCTGGCCCGCCACCTTGTTTTGCTATTCGAACAGTACCCCCTTTAGTCCTCTCCGGCAAAAGTGTCTTGGAATATTTCCTAAAAGTTGGGATTAGAGCGAAAAGTTGCAGACCGCGACCGTGCCCGTGCCGCCGCTGCCGCTATCAACATAAACACCCCAATTACTCAACGAGGTGGCCGAAACGCGGAAGGCGTAATTGAGTCCCACCGTCAGTTCGGAGCCGCCCGCCGGGGTCACGTAGATCGAGTAAGTCTGCGCGGAAACATTGACGACCAAACGGAAGTGATACGTGACGCCGGCCGAATACGGAATCGCGGTGGCGGCGGCATAGGCTCCGCCGTTGCGCGCGTCGATGTCACCCGACGGATTGAAGCGCACCAAGCACGGGAAGTTCGAGTAAGACGTCTGCGCGCCGTTGGAGAGGGCGACCACCGCATTGGTCGGTGACGCCGAGGGGGTCGCGTCGAACGTATCCGTAAAGGTGCCGGTCTCGGCGGCCATGGGATTATTCTTCCAACCGCCACCCACCGTGGCGGTGACACAGCCGCCTCCCGAAGCCTGGAATACGGCGTTGATCGTGTGGTTGGCTTGCACGTTGTTGAACGTGTAGGACGTGACCGCACCGACGCTCGAGCCGTCCACCGTCACACTGGCGACGGTGTAACTGGAACTGGGCGTAATCGTGAAGGATTGGCTGGCGCCCTGATTGACGACGATATTGCCGGACGGGCTGATCGAGCCGTTGACGGCGGCGGTAGCCGTAATGGTAAAGGTCGTGGGGACCGATTGCTGGAAGGTGACGCTGATCGTGTGGTTCGCCTGCACGTTGTTGAACGTGTAGGACGTCACTTGGCCCGCGCTTGAACCGTCCACTGTCACCGCGGCCACGACGTAGCCGGAATTGGGTGTGACGACAAACGTTTGCGTGGCGCCCTGATCGACGGTGATATTGCCGGAGGGGCTGATTGAGCCGTTGGCCCCGGCGCTGGCCGCGATCGTAAAGGGGGTGGGGCCGCTGCCGCCGATCGAGAAGTTGCACACGGTGAGGGTGCCGGTCCCACCGCTGCCGTCGACGTAGGCGCCCCAGTTGCTCAACGAGGTCGCCGAAACGCGGAACGTGTAATTAAGACCCACCGTCAGTTCGGATCCGCCGGCCGGAGTCACATAGATTGAGTAGGTCTGCGCGGAAACATTGACGACCATCCGGAAGTGATAGGTTACGCCGGCCGCATACGGGATCACGGTGGTGGCGGCATAGGCTCCGCCATTGCGAGCATCGATGTCGCCCGTGGGATTGAAGCGCGCCAAGCACGGGAAGTTCGAATAGGACGTTTGCGCGCCGTTGGACAAAGCGACCACCGCATTGGTGGGTCCCGCCGAAGGGGTGGCATCGAACGTGGCCGTAAAGGTGCCGGTCTGCGAGGCCATAGGATTATTCTTCCAGCCGCCGCCGGCCGTGGCGGTGATGCAGCCCGAGCTTGAGCCGATCGTGTAGGTGGCCGAGGCGATCGCGGAATCGGTGTCCCCGCTTTTGTAACCGATGGCCTTGATGGTGGTGGTGGCGCCGATCGAGATCGGGCCGGAGTAGAGCGTGCCCGCCGTTTCGCTCGGCGCGCTGCCATCGGTCGTGTAGCGGATCGAGGCGCCGCTGGTCG
>JBEKQH010000384.1:0-2740 GCA_049519915.1 Opitutaceae bacterium | reverse complement strand
ATCACCGAATCTTGGATGACCTCGGTGAACATCTCGAAATTCGGAATGCCCCGATGGCTGCCCATGGCGCCGAGGACCGCGTTGGCAATGTCGCCGACTCCCGACTGGATCGGCAGAAAAGGCTTGGGAATGGACCCTCGGCGAAGTTCCTCGGCCAGGAACCCGGCCACGTTCTCGCCGATTTGCGTCGTGACCGGGGCGGGCGGCGCAAACCCGATCGTTTCGTCGGCCAAGTTCGTCTCCACGATCCCCGCGATCTTGGCAGGATCGACTTGGATAAAAGGGGTGCCAATCCGGCTCGATGGCTGGTAGACGGGGATTTCGCGGCGGTGAGGCGGGTCCAGCGGCTCGTAGATATCGTGGAAGCCGCGCAACCGATTGGGATGATAGCGGTTGAGCTCGATAATGATTCGGTCCGCCACCCGGCAAAAGGTCGGAGCCGCGCCCACCGAGGAGGTCAGAATAATCTGCCCGTCATTCGTGACTTCGCAGGCCTGCATGACCGCCCACGCGAATTTCCCCAAAAACCCATAGCGTACATTCTGGGGCAGCATGCTGAGGTGCATGTCAAAAAAGTTCGTTTTCCCCGCATTGATGCGTTGGCGAAGATCCGGATCCGACTGATACGGCGTGCGGAAAGCGATGGCGTCGGCCCGCGCCAACGAGCCGTCAAGCGACGGGCCGGTGGAAGCGCCGGTGACGACGCCGATTTGAAAGGGCCGTCCTTCCGCGTGCTCTTTTGTGGCTCGACGGGCAATGGCCTGGGGCACGACTTTGGGCGTTCCTGCGGCGGTAAAACCGCTAAAACCAACGGTTTCTCCATTCTTGATCAGGCTGGCGGCCTCGTCATCGGTCAGCACCGGAAAGCGCAGGCCCTTGGAGATGGAAATCTTTTCAGGTAGTACAGGCATGGGAAGGACAGTTATGTTGATGCAAATTTTCCTTGGTCGAAGCGGCGACGCGGCACACTTCGCAGAACGCATTGATTTCGCGATGGCCCAGGACGCGGAGGGCGAAAAGCAACTCGGCTTCCGAAATTAATATATCGTTTTCCGTCAACCCGTGATGCGGACGAATCGCCCGGCTAATAGAAACCAACGCCGACTCCCCGGCGAGAAAATAGGCGACAAAGGGGTTCAATCCGCACCGGCAGTTCCGGCCGACGCCGTAACCCGTCAGGGGATGTTTCGAGATCCATTGGTGGATGGAGCGGCTGCGGGCCAGAGCAAATAGCTTGTTTAGCGTTGCATCCATCATGAAAATGAGCGTATCGGGATTGGCCAACGGTGTCGGAACAGGCACGCGCCGCAGGGCCGCTTCCCACTGGTGCTTGATGACGGAACGGCGGATTTCCAGCGCGTCCACGAAGGCTCGTTTCATCCTAACATTGTGCCACGAAATCAGGCGGCTCGCCCCGCACGGCTTGCTGTTTAATGCGCATTTATTGCAGGCGAGGAATTTGCGGGCTCGAAAATGACTGAGACCGGCCTTTCCCTGCGCAATGTTTTATAGTTTTTGGACCGGCGTCCGGCGGACGCTGCCGCCGCTTTCTCGCCGCGCTTCTAATATTCAATCCGCGAAATCCGCGCCCACTCAGGGGGCAATATTTGCGCTATGTTCGCCAAAGAGTGCGCGGCACAGCGTCCGATTGTACTTTAATCTTGGCGGGTGAAAAGAAGCTATCTGGCCGCCTGCGAACGGCTCCAACCCATAACCAGAATGAGCTGGGAAGCGTTGCTCCAAGCCGAGCCGGCCGCGCCGTTCTTCAGCGCGTCCGACGCGCTGGTCCATCTCATGGACAGCACACTGGCCCAGGTCTGGGACGTTCTGCGCAGCCGGTCGCTGGCCCATTGGCTTGGGCATTCGTCTTCGGCCGGGCAGCCCCTGTGGAATACCGCCGGTTGTTCGCTCAATCCGTTGCCGCCCTACTTTCGGACGGGGGAACGGTCTCTCCGGCTCCTGGCCAGGCTGGTCGAGGACTTACTGCCGGAATTGACCGTCGCCGAACACGCTGCCCAGCGCGAAGAATTGCTGGCGGCCTTCCATTCGGTGGCTCAGGGCGAAGTAAATCTATTTTGTGCAACCTGCCGGCGCCATCCCGACTGCCCGTCCGGAAAAACTCCGCCTAGTTTAGAGAGGGCCGGCCAAGAAGCCGAACTCGCCTCGCTCAATTAGGAGGAGCCCGTCGGGCCCCGCCCACGGGCTCCTTAGCAAATGGCTCCGCCATTTGGGTTTAGCCGCGTGGAGACAAAGTCCGACAGCATGCTAGGCGGGGTATAGTTTCATCCGATACGTGGTCGGAGCCTCACCCGTGATCTTGCGGAACACGCGGTTGAATTGGGACAGGGATTGGAAACCGGTTTCAAAGGCGGCTTCGCTAATGCGTTTGTGCGGGTTGTTCAGGATGTCTTTGACCTTCTCCACCCGCATCCGCGCCAGATAATCGGTAAAGGTGAGTCCGGTGGATTGCTTGAACATTTTGCAAAAATAGAACGGGCTCATATTGACGATCCGGGCAATCTCTTTAAGCGTGATCTCCTCGTTCTGGTGCTCGCTAATATAAGCGCGGGCGCGGCGGATGGCGGGAGACTCGCTCGAATCCTGCTGCATCATCAATTGGTTGCTGAGCGCACCGATGTGCTTGGCGAATATAGTCAGCAAATGAAGCACGGCCTCGTATTGATTTCGGCCGATGACCCGGGACTGAAAATAGGCGGACTCCAATTCCTTCGGGTCGATG
>JBEKQH010000383.1:0-2749 GCA_049519915.1 Opitutaceae bacterium | reverse complement strand
CGACGGTTTCTGCGGAGGCGAAACTGGTGGATGTTAAGACCGGGGTCACGCTTTGGTCAGGCACCGTGACGGTGCAACAGAGTTCCAGCGACAGCGGAGGCGGCATCCTTGGCGCCTTGGTCACCGCTGCGGTAACCCAGATTGTTAATTCCAACGCCGACCCGGCTCACAATGTTTCCAGCATGGCCAATTGCCAGCTGTTCGAGCTGAAGGACCATGGACTGCTTCATGGGCCCTATTTCCCCAAGGACAAAGAGGAGTAAGATGGAAATTTTTTCCGGAATTCGGGCCAGACCCAAGGTTGGCCTGATTTGACGGACACGGTCTAGTTATCGAATTCGGAGTCTGATTAAATTAGGAAGCCGGGAAACCAGGAAGAGACAGCAAAATTCATGGGTTCCTGGATTCCTAATTTGTCTAATATCCGAATCGTGAGCTAAGTGGGAGCGCGAAAGGGAATCGGTTTAAAGCGGGAAGCCATAAAACCATGAATTCTAGATTTCGCTTCTCCTGGCTTCCTGGCTTCTGAATAAAAAGATATTCTAAGGTTGGTTTTTCAAGCGTCCCAGAATCCGCAGCAGCCCATCGAGGATGGTCAGTGGATGCGGGGGCCAGCCGGGGATGAAGAGATCGACGGGGAGCACGGACTCCACGCCTTTCAGGGTTTCGGGATTGCCGGCAAAGGGTCCGCCGGAAATCGCGCATGCGCCGACGGCGATGACAATTTTCGGATCGGGCATGGCGTCCTAGGTTTTCCTCAGCGCGAGCGCCATATTCTTCGAAACAGGGCCGGTGACAACCAGGCCGTCCGCATGACGCGGCGAGGCCACAAACTGGATGCCGAAGCGTCCGAGATCCCAGCCGATGGTGCCGAGCACATTGAGGTCGGCTTCGTCGGCGCCGTTGCCGCCGGCGCTGACCTGCCGCAGCCGGAGCGAGCGGCCGAAAAGTTTACGCAGCTTTTCATCGAGCGCCGCGGCGAGCCGCACTTCCTCCCGGCCAGGTCCGCCGAGCACGAGGTCTTCGCGCCGGCGCACGGCCAGGCGGTGGTCGTTGGTTTGCGTGATGGCGCCGTGCGGACAAGCCTCGACGCAGGCTGCGCAAAACAGGCAGCGTCCGAGATCGAGCGCGATGCCGCGGCCGGCCGGCTGGGTAATGGCTTCGGTCGGACACACCGGCACGCATTCGCGGCAACGGTCAGGACATTTCGCGGTGTCGACGCGCAGCGCGCCGCCGTGGCGATCGGGCAGGGCCGGCGCCGGGCCATTCGGATAGGCCATCGTTTCGCAGCCCCGTTTCAGACGATGAGTGATTGTATCTAAGACGAACATGGTGACGATTTAACCGCGAATTCACGCGAATACGGACTATTGAACAGAAGGTAACGAAGAGCTGTTGGTATTTCAGTGATCAAAGGCAAAAGCAGAGTCTGCGTGGAAATTTGGTTCGAGCCGACAAAAGTCGCTTCGTTTCCTTTGCGACCTTCTGTAAAAACATGATTGGCTTCAAAGTGGCGTTATTCGCGTTCATTCGCGGTTAAAAAAGGATCGTTCATTCGCGGTCAAGATTGGGCTCTTGCTACTTGTTACCTGTAACCTGTTACTTCCTGTCATTCGTGGTCAAAGATCGAACCCGCAGTAGGAGAGGTTGAAGCTTTTGTTGCAGATCGGAAAATCCGAGATGGCTTGTCCGCGCAAAGCCAGCGCTAGGCCGATCCAGTTGTGAAACGACGGATCGATGATCTTGTAACGGCGGAAATGCCCGGCCGCATCGGTCAACGCCACGTGGCAAATCTCGCCCCGCCAGCCTTCGACCAGCGACACGGCCAGCGTATCCGGGGCCAGCGGCGCCACCTCGTCGCGGATTTCGCCTTCGGCCGGAGCGGCCAGCTGTTCGTTGAGCAATTGACCCGACCGTTGGAGTTCGAGCCACCGCACGCGCGCCCGCGCAAATACGTCGCCGCTCGGCCACACCGCCACCGGCGCCTGGGCCAGGCGGTGCCAGCCGGCGGGATGGTCGTAACGCACGTCGCGCACCAGTCCGCAGGCCCGTGCCGCCGGTCCGACGAGGCCAAGTTCTGTCGCCTGGCGGGAAAAGACCGTGCCGATGGCCTCGAAACGCGCGCGGACCGATGCGGCATCCCATAGCCAGGCGGTCGCCTGTTCCACGTCCGACAAAGCCGTGTTCAACCGTTCGATCATCCGCGAGAGACGTTCCGGTTCCAAGTCGAAGCGGCAACCGCCCGGTCTGACCAGCCCGCGCCCGAAGCGGTTTCCGCACAGCAGGGCGGTCAGGTTCAAAAAGTCGCCGCGGATCTTTCCGCAAGCCGAGAACGTCGGCAGAAAAGCCACATCGCCCGCCAGCGCGCCGAGGTCTCCGGTGTGGTTGGCCAGACGTTCGAGTTCGAGCCCGATCACCCGCAACCATTGCGCGCGCAAGGGAGCTTCCGCGCCGGCCAGCGCCTCCGTCACCGATGCGTAGGCGGTGGCGTGACCGATCGTCGTGTCGCCCGCTACCGCCTCCATTTGGCTCATCGTCGTCCGGTGCGGCCCGCCGGCCAACGCCGCCTCGATGCCGCGGTGCTGGTAGCCAAGCGCTATTTCGAGATGCAGCACTTCCTCGCCTGCGCACTGGAAACGAAAATGTCCCGGCTCGATGATACCCGCATGCACCGGCCCGACGGATACTTCATGGATTTCCTGGCCGTCCACGCGGAAAAACTCTCCATTGGCGGGCGCATCGCCGGCGC
>JBEKQH010000382.1:0-2760 GCA_049519915.1 Opitutaceae bacterium | reverse complement strand
GCTTCCCATCCCGCTCAATTGGATCTCTTTCAAGGCCGTTTTTCTCTGGTTGCAGTGCGCGCCGATTACACCTTGCACCAAAATGCGCAATACGCTGACTATGCAATTGTTGGTCACTCGGTCCGTTATCGCCGCCCTGCATTTGTTGGGCGTGGCCGCTCTCCGCAACGGAAACCTTATCGAGCTGGGCCGAACCACCGTCGGGGTCGAAGAGGCGTGCAGCGGCGTGCGCAGCCTGGTTTCGTGCGTCTTCGCCGGATTCTTTTTTTCCGCCGCACTCGTGCGCCGACCGTCGGCCCGCGTGCTGATCGTCGTGCTGGCCGCGCCGCTGGCGCTCGTCATGAATTTTTTGCGCTCGCTCACTCTCACTCTGCTGGCGAACCGCGACGTGGATATCAGCCGGACCTGGCACGATTTTACCGGTTATGCGGTCCTTGGCCTAACGGCCATGATCCTCGGCGGGTTGGCGCTGCTCCTGGCCCGCGGCGACCGAGGCGGAACGTTTGCGCCCACCGCGCCCACCGCGCCCGCCGGACGCTGTCCGCGCCCGCTCGAAGTTTTGCTGACGGTCGGCCTAGCATTGGCGGTTGGGATGGTGGTTCTATTCGCGGTCAACACCCGCCGGGCGCCACCGGCGGGACCGATCCCGGACCTGGCGGCAATCGTTCCCGCCCAGGTCGATGGCTGGGAGGTGCAAACGGCCGCCGACCTTTATCGTTTTTCGGGCACCCTGCAAACGGACCACCTGATCCAGCGCACCTACCTCAAGCGCACAACCGACGACCGCCTGGTGCAGGTGACGATCTACGTCGCCTATTGGCCCGCCGGACAGGCACCGGTCAGCTTGGTGGCCTCCCACACACCCGATGCATGTTGGCCCGGCGCGGGCTGGCTGCCGGATCCCAAGGAAAACGCGCGCATCCGGCTGACCGCCGCGGGCCGCGTGTTGCCGCCGGCGGAATATAGGATTTTTCACCATGAATCCTATCCGCAGTGCGTCTGGTTCTGGCATCTTTACGACCGTCGTCCCATCGCTTACGAAAACCCCTATTCGCCGCGCGAACTCTTGCGGCTGGCCTGGGCCTACGGTTTTGGCCACCCGGGGCCGCAATTTTTTATTCGCATCTCGAGCAATCGCGAATGGGCCGCCTTTAATGACGACCCGCTGGTGCGCGAACTGTTTGCGCATCTCCAACCTTACGGTTTATAACCGGCCCACTTCGCACCATGCCCTTCTCCCTTACTCGCCAGGAAAAACACGTTCTCACCTATCTTGCCGTTCTGGTCGTCCTCGGCCTGATCGGTTTCGCCGTTCTTTAAGGGCTTAAACGCCTCCTGGCATGAATACGTCAAAGGACCGGCGTTTTACCTCATTCGCGCCACCGGCCTGGATGCCGTGGGCTCTCGCGGCCTGCCTGGCGATGGCCACGATCTGGCTCGCCCAAGTTTATCTTCGGCAAAAGGTCCATCTCATCGCGCTGCAGGAGGAGGCCGCCCTGGAAAGAATCGAGAGACAAGGCCTGGAAAACCAACTGGCCGCCGAGCGCATTCTTTCCAACCGGCGGCTCGCCGACCTGCAGGATACGCTTAAAGGAAGCGACGATCTATCGCAGGTCAAGACCGCCCATCTGGTTCCCTGCCCCGGCCGGCCGGCGCGAGCCCGCGCCATCGCGGTCTGGGACCCAAACCGGCAGGAAGGCGTCCTCACGGTCGAGCATATGCCCGTACCCGACTCCCATCAGGACTACCAGCTCTGGCTCATCGACCCGAAATATCCCGATCCGGTAAGCGGCGGTGTCATTACCGTCGACCCCCAGAAAGGTGACGGCCGCCTGACGTTTCATCCCAGCCGGCCCGTCGCCGACGCCGAACGCTTCGCCATCAGCTGCGAAGCCAAAGGTGGCCGGCCCAGGCTTGCAGGACCCATTGTGATGCTGAGCAAGTGACCGTTGGGTGAAAACTCTTCTCGACGCGCCCAGGCCGCTCGCCAACCTTAGACACCCTCTCGACCACTTTAACCTCATGATCATCAAACCCAAGGTCCGCGGATTTGTTTGCATCACCGCCCATCCGGCCGGCTGTGCCGCCCACGTGCAGCAATGGATCGATTACGTTCGAAAAACCAGGCCGCTAGAAAATGGCCCAAAGAACGTTTTGGTCATCGGCGCGTCCACTGGCTACGGGCTGGCCTCGCGCATCGCCGCCGCCTTCGGCTCCGGCGCCCACAGCCTCGGCATCTTCTTTGAGCGCCCATCCGAAAAAGACCGCCCGGCCACCCCCGGGTGGTACAACACCATTGGCTTCACCCGGGCCGCCCGCGCCGCCGGCCTCAAGGCCCTCAATCTCAATGGCGACGCCTTTTCCGAACAGATCAAGGGCCAGGCGCTCGATCTCATTAAACGCGAGATGGGGCCGATTGACCTTGTCGTCTATTCCCTCGCCTCGCCTCGCCGCACCCACCCGAAGACGGGCGTCGTGCACAAGTCCGTTCTCAAGCCCGTCGGCGCATCCTATACGAACAAGACCGTGGACACCGACAAGGGTCTCGTCAGCGATATCACCATCGACCCCGCCAGCGAGGCCGAGATCGCCGACACGATCGCAGTGATGGGCGGCGAAGACTGGGAGATGTGGATGAACGCGCTCGACGACGCGAAGCTTCTCGCCCCCGGCGCCACCGCCGTCGCCTACAGTTACATCGGGCCCGAGGTCACCTGGCCCGTCTACAAGAACGGCACTATCGGGCTGGCCAAGAACGAC
>JBEKQH010000381.1:0-2777 GCA_049519915.1 Opitutaceae bacterium | reverse complement strand
GCGTCACCCGGCCCCGCCGCCAGGCGATCCCCAAGATGATGGCCGCCGCCAGCGAACAGGAAATCCACGAGGTGCGCGAAACCGTGACAATGATCGCGCACGCGCTGGCCAGCAGCACCAGGGCCGCCAGGCCGCGCCAAATCCAATTGCGCACCATGAACAGGGCGACGAGGGGAATGGTAAAAAGCGCATGATACATGGCCTGCTGATTGGGATGGCCCAACGTCCCGGTGGCGCGGATGATGGTGGCCTCGGCCCCGCTCGGGATGGAAATCAGGGCCGCCTCGGCCGCCTTGGGGGAAAGGCCGATGTGCTTCTTGAGCACATAGGACGCGCCCAGAACGGCCGACTGGATCAGCACCGCCGCCGCGACGGTGACCAGCACGGCGAGCAATTCGTCCCGCGTGCGGATGGCGGACGAAAACGTCACCAGGAAAAGGAACATCTTCACCCAGTGCATAACCTGGAGCAGACCTTCGCTCGTCGGCCAATTTCCGACGTACATCACGCAGACCCAGCCGACCAGCAAAGCGTAGGGCGTGATCGCCGCGGACCAATGAAAGACCTTGCGCTCCAGCACCACGGCCTCAAGCAGCAGGCTCGCGATCAGAAGATAAAGCACCAGATCCGCGCCGGAGACGACGACGGGCGAGATCCTGAAATTCGGATAGACCGAGGTGAAGACGGGAAAGATTTTCTCCAAACTGAGCGGAAGGACAAAGACCCAGGCGCACACCAGCCAAAGGCGGCGATTGGGCAAGACCAGGAAACAGCCCGCTCCGACCAGCCCCAGGGCCGCCAGGCCGAGATACATCGGCTTGAGATCTCCCGCCATCGCCAGCAACACCCCGACCACGACGGCGGCGCCAAGCGCGGCCGCCTGGCAAAGTCGGTGCGGCGCAAGCAGGGAAGGAAGGGAGACGTTCATGGGACTCTTTTCAGGAACGGCGGGGCGGCGAGGTTCGCGATTTCACGTCGCAATGGATGACTCCGAGGACCGGGGCGCCGATCCCGGCCAACAGGCCGGCCACCTGGGCGAGGCTCGGTTTCTTCGAGGCCCGCCGGTCGGTCACGACCAGCGCTTGGCCGGCCGTTTTCGCGAGCACGGCGGCCTCGCGCGAATTGAGCAGGCCCCCGGCGTGAATCAGAACGGTTCCGTAATTCTTTCGGCCATAGTCCAGCCATTGGGCCCAGGCCTTCCGGCTGGAACCGGCTTCGTCGCGCAAATCGGGACGCCCGGCCCCCATAAACGCCAGGCGGGGAAGCTTGGTCGGGCGGGCGGCCTCGCTGGCGGAGCAGGTTCCGGCCAGCACGTCGAGCAGGCCGGGGTCGCTTTGGGCGGCGGCCGCTTCGGTCAGCGCCGGATGGTCGAAATTGGCGTCGGCCAGCAGCACGCTGCCCTCTCGGTCCCGGGCCAGCAGCGCGGCCAATTGCAAGGCGACCTGGGCGGTGGCGGCTTCGTTTTCGGCGCTCGTGACGACGATCAGACGAGGCGGGTCCCGTTCGAGGAGGTCGAGCCGGCCCAGGGCCTGGAGCAAGGCCGGGCGGGCGCCGGTTATCGGCAGATCGGCCAGCTGGGAAAAATTGAGCGCGCCCACGCCGGAGGCGGGAATGACGCCGAGCAAGGGCAAGCCGGACGCCGCCGCAATATCGCTGGCGACGAACAAACGCGGATCGAGCAGGTTGAGCAGAAGAATGGCGATGCCCCCGATGAACATGCCGCCGGCCAGGCCGCCCGCGCCGGGCAGGCCGTAGTGCATCAACGCGAGCAGTTTTGTGTTCTTGGGGGTGAGGCCCCGCTCGACAATGGAAATATTGCTCTGGCCGGTCTGGTAAAGCGTCTCCGCCAAGAGAAGCTGGCGTTGCCGGGTCTTGATGTTGCCCAGCGACTCGCGGGCGGCGGCGAGCGCTTCCTCGTGGGCGAGAACGGCCCGGTCGTGTTTGAGTTCGGCCTCGGCTTGGACCACCTCCACCGCGGTCTCGGTGTCGGTCTGGCGCATGACCGCGAGTTGCGCTTCCAGGTCGGCGATGGCGTGGGCGAGGCCGGAGGTCAGCGGATCGTTGTTCGCGTCCGTGGCGCGCTCCACCGGCAACGCCGTGTCCGCTTCCGCCGGAGCCGAGCGCAGGCGCGCGAGTTCGGCCGCCGCCGCCGCGGCCTGGCCGTCGAGCGTCCGGTAGGCGGCCAGGATCTCGTTTTTCGAGCGGAGGTTGTACTCCTTGATAAAGGCGTCGCACAAGCCGTTGACCATGGCGGCCACCTTTTCCCGGCTGTTCGCCTTGACCGTGATATTGACCAGTTCGTCCCGAAGACTGCCGGTGCTATGGTCCATCAGCAGCGTGGTGGCGTCGATCGACGGCTTCAGGTCGTCGGCGAGCATTTCGTATTTGAGTTTTGGATTCGCGGCGAGCTGCCGGTCCTCCGGTTCGCGGCCGAGCAAGGGCAGGATGAGGGCGGCCGCCCGGCCCAAAAGCACTTTGTAGGCGGGCCGGGCGATATCGGCGTTTTCCACCCCCACCGCCTCGATCATCTGGCTGGCGATCGGGTTGCTTCGGATGAGTTCGGCGGTGGTCGCGCCGGTCAGGGCCACGAGGGGCGGGCTGACGCCGTTGTAGAGTTCGCTCGTGCCGCCCTCGACGCGGATCAGCACCTGGGCCGTGCTTTTGTAGGTCACCGGCACCAAGGCGGTGAGCCCCACCGCGATCAGCGGAACGATCAGCGCGCAGGCGGTGAACAGTTTCCACCGGACCAGAAATTTTTGCGTCAGGCTTTCGGCCGA
>JBEKQH010000380.1:0-2780 GCA_049519915.1 Opitutaceae bacterium | reverse complement strand
ACGCCGCCGCCGCAAAACAACACTCGCGCACGTTCAAGCTCACCACCTTCGCAGGCCAAACCTACGTTTTAACCCTGGGCCGGAAGCCCGAGGAAAAGAGCAACCAGGCCGCCACCCCGCCGGCGGCGAAGTCTCAAGTCGCCGCGACCAAAACCGTCCCGGCCGGTCCCGTTTATGTCTTCATCACCTGCAGCGATGCGGCCGCGCCGATCAATGCGCTTATGAAAAAGCGAGCCTTTGAGGTTTACGAATCCGCCTATACCGGGCTGCCGGGAACCCCCGACGATCTCTTCGTCGCAGCGCCGCCGCCCGCCGCCAAAACGCCGGCCAAATCCTAGAATTGGGAACCGTTTAAAAAGTTCTGCAGGCGAACATTGGCCGGGCCGGTCGCTAAACGCGCCGCCCTTTTCCCACTGCCGCGAGGTCATCCGCTGGAAATGCCTTTACACATATCAACAAATTCGTATGTGTTGATACGTTTATGACGCCCGACCGGCCGATCGCCGCCCTTTTCGCGCAGCCGCGACCCCTGCGCTCGCTGGAGTTTTTCCCGCCGAAGGACGACGAGGGCGTGGCCCATTTGCGCGCCACCGCCCTTGCGCTGAAGCGCATCGCGCCCGACTTCGTGTCCGTGACCTACGGCGCCGGCGGCACCACGCGCGAGCGCACCGCGCAAGTCAGCGCGCTGCTCAAGGACGAGTTGGGCTTTACCGTCATGCCGCATCTCACCTGCGTCGGCCATTCGCGCGCGGACTTGCACGCCATTTCCGACCGTCTCCACTCGGGCGGCTTCCGCAATATCATGGCCCTGCGCGGCGACCCGCCCAAAGGCGAAACCGCCTATACGCCCGCGCCCGACGGCCTGCGTCACGCGAGCGATCTGGTCGCCCTGCTTCGGACCCGCCGACCCGACTTCTGTCTCGGCGTCGCCGGTTACCCGGAAAAACACCCCGAAGCGCTCAGCCTCGACGCCGATCTGGCGCACCTGAAGCACAAAGTGGACGCCGGAGCGGCCTTCATCACCACGCAGCTTTTTTTCGACAATGCCGTTTACTATCGCTTCGTGAAAAGGTGCCGTACGGCCGGAATCACCCTGCCCATCGTGCCCGGCATCATGCCCGTGCTTTCGCTCAAGCAAATCCAGCGGTTCACCGCGCTCTGCGGCGCCGCGCTGCCCGCCCAACTCCTCGCCCGCCTCGAAGCCGCCGGCGACCAGCCCGAGATCGTCGAAACCCTCGGCATCGACTGGGCGCTCGCGCAAATCCGCGACCTCCTCGCGAACGGCGCGCCCGGCTATCATCTCTATATTCTCAATCGCGCGAAAAGCGCACTGGCGCTGGCGGCTGGATTGGCCGCCTGAGGCATTTTAAGGTCAGGATACAAAGCCGACAGGTGATTCAGAAACCAGGAAGCCGTGGAGCTAAAAAATATTTTATGGATGTCTTCAATGGTCCTCCCCTCCTGGATTCCAGGCTTCCGAATTTAAATTAGTTTGCGCGCGCTCTTCGTGCCTTTCGCGTTAAAATCTACCCGCCGGCAAACACCGGCCTGAAGCCGGCCGCGGTCAGGATTTTTGCGACGGTTTCTCGCTGGTCGCCTTGAATTTCAATCTGCCCGTCCTTGACCGTGCCGCCACAGCCGCAGGCGGCGCGCATTTTTTTGGCGAGCGCTTCCTTCTCCGGCAAGCCGATGCCGATAAATCCGCCCACCACCGTCACGGTCTTGCCGCCGCGCCCGTTGGTCTCGCGCACAATGTCCACCCGTCCGCGGTTTTTGGTCTCCGGCTTGTCCGCCGAAGCCCTGAGCTTGTCGAACGGGGCAAAGGCGGACGGCGTCGACTGAACGCCGGGCTTCTTCTCAGTTTTGGCGAAGGCCGGCAGATTTTCGCCGCTCAGTGCGCCGAAAGGATTTTGCCCGAGCGGTTGTCCGCCGCCGGTGGGGATTTTATCATCTGATTTCATTTTTGCCCCTCTTTTTTTGTCATTCCGAGCGCCGCGAGGAATCTCTCAAACGTTCGATTTAAGACAAAGAGATTCTTGCGGCGCTCGAAATGACAGAACGAAAAGCAATAGCGGTTAGAACCGACTTTAGAAAACCCTCCGCTATCCGAGCTCACGGTTTTGTCCGCGGAGAGCAGGCGCCCGCCGCCGGCGCGGTCCCCCCCAGCCAGGCGAGCGCCTTGGCATAACTGCGTCGTTCCAGGAAGTGCGCGAGTTGCGGAGGCAGCGTCTCCCGATGGCGCATAAGCAGCTCGTCCAATTTCGCCGTTTGCGCGGCGACCACCGAGCCGTCGGCCCGGGCGATCCCGGCATTTAACGCCACCAGCGCTTCCTGAATTTCAGTTTCCATGGCCGGACAGTAGCCACCTCCCTAAAAACCACAACGGACGCCCTGGTTTTGTAACAATTTGCAAATAAGCGAACTCATGGCGCGCACGCCGTGCTTAAGCGACCGTGAATACCGGCGGCACCACCTCGATTTCCTTGTAACTTGTATTAGTGTCTGTTGTCATCCATCGAAACCTCTTCTAATAGGCTTCCCTGTGAATAACGACTGATTTTCGTTCTTCCCGGGTATGCTTGTTTTATTGCGTCTCCATGAATTCCCTAGCGTTTCCCAGCCGGGCCAACGTCGACCTGATTGAGACGGCCTACCGCGCCTGGCTCGACCACCCGGATTCGGTCGATCCGACTTGGCGCGCCTTTTTTCAAGGGTTTGCCCTCGGCAGCAACGGCGCGTCGCTCCACGGCGCGCACGGGACCGCCGAGGCCGCCGCCATC
>JBEKQH010000379.1:0-2783 GCA_049519915.1 Opitutaceae bacterium | reverse complement strand
CTGCCGTTGTTGAAGACCAGGATCATCGAGGCGTCGCGGATGGTGCTGAAGCGGTGCGCAATAATGATGACCGTCTTGCCGACGACGAGTTTTTTTAGCGCCGCCTGGATGGCGCCTTCGCTCTCGCTGTCGAGGGCGCTGGTGGCTTCGTCGAGGATCAGGATAGGGGCGTTGCGCAAGAAGGCGCGGGCGATGGCGATGCGTTGTTTTTGACCGCCGGAAAGTTGCGAGCCGCGTTCGCCCACAATGGTGTCGTAGCCTTGGGGCAACAGGTGGGTGATGAAGTCGTGGGCAAATGCGTCGCGGGTGGCGGCCAGGACGTCATCGCGCGTGGCCTCGGCCCGGCCGACGAGCAGGTTGTTGTAGATGGTGTCGTTGAACAGGACGGGATCCTGCGAAACGATGGCGATGTTGCGGCGCAGGTCGGCCAGGCGCATCGCCCGCACATCGATCCGGTCAATCGTGATCGTGCCGGCCGTCACGTCGTAAAAGCGGGGGACCAGATTGGCGAAGGTGGTCTTACCCGCGCCGCTGGGACCGACCAGCGCGCAGACCGTGCCGGCGGGAATATGTGCGCTGACATCGTAGAGCACGGGCGTGCCCGCCTTGTAGGCGAAGGCCGCATGGGTGAACGCGATATCGCCTTGCACACGCGTCACCGGCATCGGATCGGGGGGGTCGGCGATCGTGACGGGTTCGTTCAAAATATCGTTGAGGCGATCGAGCGAGACGCTGCCGCGTTTCAACTCGTTGCTGACCGCGCCCAGCGATTTGATCGGCGTGTAGCTGGCGTAGAGCGCCACCACGATGGAGAGGAACTCTTGCAGAGGCAGATGCACGCGATAGGCGTAGACGAAGGTGACGGAAAGGCCGATCGCGGAGATAATCTCGATACTGGGCGTGAGGGCCTTTTCATATTTGGTCACCTTCATCTGGGCCCGCACAAGAACCTTGCCCAGCTCGAAAAAGCGGCGGTTTTGATGGTGTTCCAGGCCGAAGGCGCGGACTTCTTTCACGCCGGCGATATTTTCGGTGAAACGGTCGGTGATCGTGCCGCCTTGGCTTTGCAACAGGTGGGTGCGCTGGACGAGTTTCTTCCCCACATACCGGATTGGAAAGACGCAGAGCGGAACGATGGCCAAGCTCGCCAAAACGAGCCCCACGCCCTGGTCCTTGAACGCTTGGATCGTGATATAGCCCAGGGCGAAGAGCAAGGTCGCGGGTTGCTGGATCAGGTCGTTGGAGATGACCCGAAGCGTGTTTTGCAACTGGTTGGTGTCGGCCAGCCCGCGGGTGATGAGTTCGCCGCTCGACATGCGTTGGAAGAAGGCCAGGGGCAGTTCCTGCAATTTTCGGAAATAATCGTATTGAATCGCCTGGAGCATGCGCCCGCCGGCCAACTGCAGGAGGTAATTGTTGAAATAGCCGGCCAGTCCGCGCAGGGTGAAAACGAACGGCAGCCACAAGGCGATGCCCCAAAGCTGCAGGGTGCTCAGCGGGATGGAATGATCGCCGAAGACCCGTGGGAAAATATATTTTACCATCAGCGGCAGGCCCGCGCCGCTGGCGGCGCCCTCGATCACGCCGCACAATACCCCGGCGATCAAGATCCAGCGAACGGCCTTGATATACTTGAAGTAGGGGAGAAAACGGCGCATGGACGGAGGCAATAAGGCGTGGCGGGAGGCCCGATAGTCAATCTTTCGATGAGCGCACGTCGAGCGCGTCCCGCAGGCCGTCCCCGAGAAAATTGAGCGAGAAAAGCGTCAGCGAGAAAATGCCGCCGGGAAAGATCAGCAGCCAGGGAAACTCTTCCATCTTTTCCGCGCCGTCCTTGATCAGGGCGCCCCACGACGTCATCGGATCGCCCACGCCCAGCCCAAGAAAGCTCAGAAACGATTCGAGCAGCATGACGGCCGGGATGGTGAGGGTGGTGTAGACGATGATCGGGCCGAGGATGTTTGGCACCATGTGGCGAAAAAGGATCCGGCGCGGACCGTAGCCCAGCGCGCGCGCGGCCTCGATGAACTCCATTTTTTTAACCGAAAGGATCTGGCCGCGGACGATGCGTGCCATCGTCAGCCACTCGACCGCGCCGATGGCGGCGAAGAGGAGCACCATCTTGCCCATGCCCCGCGTATCGCCCAGCACGGAGAACTGCGCGAGCCACGCGTCGAATTGGTCCATCGGGTCCTTGAGGAGGACGGTCAGCAGAATGACAAAAATCGTGAACGGCAGGGCATAGAGAATGTCGACGATGCGCATCATGACCGCGTCGATCCGGCCGCCGCAAGAGCCCGCCACCGCGCCGTAGGTCACGCCGATGACCAGCGCGACGGCCGAGGCGACGAGACCGACCATGAGCGAGATCCGTCCGCCGAAAAGAATGCGCGCGAATAGATCGCGGCCGAGCCAGTCGGTGCCGAACCAGTGCTGGGCGCTGGGCGGCATGGCCCCGAGGTCGAGGTTTTGGTCTTCGTAGGATTGCGAAAAAAACGGGCCGAGAAAGCAGAGCAGCGTCAGGGCGATGAGCACGCCGGCGCCGAAGACGGCCAGCTTGTTCTTGCGCAAGCGTTGCCAGGCGTCGTCCCAGGGCGAGCGGCCGCGCGCAAGCTGGCCGACGTCCAGATCGGCCGAAGGAAGATTTTGGGGAGAAAGTGAGACCATGTTTGGAAACCGCTAATCCTCACGAAGACTGATCCATGAATTGAACCGCGAATGGACGCGAATGAACGCGAATAAGGAGGCTCGGAAAACAGAAAATGGTCGTTCGTAGATGGTCA
>JBEKQH010000378.1:0-2788 GCA_049519915.1 Opitutaceae bacterium | reverse complement strand
AAGTTTGGGGCGATATCACGTTTGGATCGTCGATCCGTGGATTTGAAAGCAGGAAGCCATGAACCCAGGAAACTACTGAAATCATCCGGAAAATAGATCCCTGATTAATCTGGCTTCGATGATTTCCCGGCTTCATGGCTTCCTTCTTCCAGAATCAATCCGATCTTCCGCTGGCGTTTTCTGCTTCCGATTAGCGTGAATTAGCGTGAATTAGCGGTTTCATCCAAATGGACCCCGTTGTTGTTTTTTCCCCGGCAAAATTGAATTTGTTCCTCGCTGTCACCGGCCGGAGAGCGGACGGTTTTCACGATCTAGTGTCGGTCGTGGCGCCGGTGGAATTCGGCGACACGCTGAGGATAGAGGCGGGCGCCCCCGGCGAATTCACCTTGGCGTGCGATGACGCGGCGGTGCCCACGGGCGAGTCCAATCTCGTGTTGCGGGCCGCGCGGCTGTTCGCGGAGGCCGCGGGCTGGGGCGGCGGGGCGCGCTTCTTTCTGGAGAAACGCATCCCGATGGGGGCGGGCCTCGGGGGCGGCAGCAGCAATGCGGTCGCAGCCTTGGTTGGGCTGAACACCCTTGCCGGCGGGGTGCTCGCCGGCGGGGCGCTGGCGGACGTGGCGGCCCGCGCGGGATCGGATTGCCCGCTCTTCTTGCCGGGCGGTCCCGTCTTGATGCGTGGGCGCGGCGATCGCGTGGAACCGTTGGCGGCAGCGGCCCGAGCGCGGCTGTGCGGCCGACGGGTGTTGATCTTTAAGCCGGGTTTTGGCATCAACACGCCCTGGGCTTACGCGCGGCTGGCGGCGGACGGAACCAAGAACTATCTGCCGGCGCCGGAGGCCGAAGCGCGGCTGGCGGCGTGGCTTGGAGATACCCAGGCGCCCGTGGAGGCCTTGCTTTTCAATTCGTTCGAACGGCCGGCTTTTTCGAAATTTCCCGCGCTGCCGGTGCTGCTGGACGCTTTGGGAGAAGAGTTTGGGCTGCCGGCCTTTATGAGCGGGAGCGGGAGCGCGTGTTTTACGCTGTTGCCGGCGGACGCCCGGGCGGAGCCGCTGCGGGCGCGTATTCGCGACGCCTGGGGCGCGACCGCATGGGTGGTGGAGACGCGAATTGCATGAATTTTACAAAAGCTTGTTGACCCCCCAGAGGGCCTCGGCGTTATCCTGTGGCGCCGCCAGCCTGCCCCGACGGCGGCATTTGGCCGCTCATGGAACCTACCGTTAAGGAAGAACTTGTCGTGCAAGGCATCTCTGCCTCGCAGGGCATTGCCTATGGGCAGGTGTTTCTCTATGAGAAGAGCGACGTCGAGGTGCCGTCCTATCAGGTCGATGCCGAAAAACGCGTGGCGGAAATCGCGCGTTTCGATCAGGCGTTACTCACCACCCGCCAGCAGATCGCCAAGATTCAGGACGAAGTGGAAAAGAATCTCGGCCAGGATGAGGCGCGGATTTTCGATGCCCATTTGATGGTGCTCGAAGACCAGGCGCTCATCGGCGAGACGATCCGCGAATTCGAGAAAACCAGCGGCAATATCGAGACCTGCTTCAATCGCGTCGCTTCGCGTTATATCAAGGCCTTCGACGAGATTGACGACGAATACTTGCGCGAACGCGCGGGCGATCTGCGCGACGTGGCCCAGCGCGTGCTGCAAAATCTCCTCGGACAGGCGATCAACAATCTCAGCCGCCTGGCCGACAAACGGATCGTGGTGGCCAACGATATTTCGCCTTCGGACTCGGCCAGCATAGATCGCAGCCAAGCGTTGGGCATCGTGACCGACACGGGCAGCAAGACCAGCCATGCCGTGATCGTGGCGCGGTCGATGAAGATTCCCGCGGTGGTCGGCGTGCGCGATCTCACGAAAAAGGCCCGCAACGGCGATTGGGCCATTTTGGACGGCTACGACGGTGTGATCGTGCTCAACCCGTCGGAGAAGACGCTCTTCCGCTACGGCCAGATCCAGATTCAGAAGAAGTCCTTTGAGCAGCGCCTGCGCGAGGCCAGCCGCCAACCCACGGTCACGCTCGACGGCGTGCACGTCACGCTGATGGCCAACATCGAGAAGGTCGACGAGACGGCGCAGGCGATCGAATACGCCGCGGAGGGCGTGGGGCTGTTCCGCACCGAGTATCTCTATCTCAATTCAGCGCGCATCCCGACCGAGCAGGAACAGTTCCTCGCCTACAAGGCCGTGGCCGAGGCGCTCGCGCCGCATCCGGTCGTCATCCGCACGCTTGATCTCGGCGGCGACAAACCTATGGCGAGCGCGCCCGAACTTTTCCCCAAGGAGGACAATCCCTTCATGGGCTATCGGGCCATCCGGTTTTGCCTCGACCACGTCAACCTCTTCAAGGACCAGCTGCGAGCTATCTTGCTCGCCAGCGCCTATGGCCAGGTGCGGATTATGTATCCGATGATCAGCGGGGTGGAGGAGTTGGACCGGGCCAATGCCGTTTTGGCCGAATGCAAGGCCGAGCTCAAGGAGCGCGGCCAACCCTTCGACGAAAAACTCGAAGTCGGCAGCATGATCGAAATTCCCAGTGCCGCGTTTACCTCCGATATCATCGCGAGGAAGAGCGATTTCTTCAGCGTCGGCACCAACGATCTGATCCAATACATGCTCGCGATCGACCGGGTGAACGACCGCATCGCGCATCTCTACGAACCGACGCACCCGGCCATCTTGCGGGTGCTCAAACACATTGTCGACCAGGCGCACCTCGCCCACATCAAGGTGGCCGTGTGTGGCGAAATGGCGGGCGATCCCATCTTTGCGGCCCTGTTGCTCGGT
>JBEKQH010000377.1:0-2792 GCA_049519915.1 Opitutaceae bacterium | reverse complement strand
CCCTAAGGCGGGTAGGGCGCGTTATCCGTAACGCGCCGAATGGATGCGGCAAAAATAAGCGCGGCGGATTAAGGATAATCCGCCCTGCCTCGGAATTCAGATTTCGGACCGTAATTGGCCTCCGTTCATTGGCCGCGCTCGCTTACCAAGGAAAAGCTGGTGCACGAGGGATCTATTCCGCGCCTTCGCCGCCGGTGATGACGGCGCCGCCCACTACATTCACTTTCTCCAGGATGGCCTTGGTGATCTTCTCGGCGAGCGCCGGATCTGCCTTGAGCGCGGCTTTGGCGGCGTCACGGCCCTGGCCGACGAGCGCGCCTTCATAGGCAATCCAGGCGCCTTTCTTTTCCAAAATCTTGTGTTCGACGCCCAGATCGACCAGCGAGCCGAATTTCGAGATGCCTTCGTCGAACATAATGTCGAATTCAACTTCGGTGAAGGGCGGAGCGACCTTGTTTTTCACGATTTTGATCTTCGTCCGGTTGCCGATCACCTTGCCCTCGGGGGTCTTGATCTGATCCTTGCGCCGAATGTCGATGCGGATCGACGAAAAGAACTTTAGCGCGCGACCGCCCGACGTGGTCTCGGGGCTGCCGAACATTACCCCGATCTTCTCGCGGATTTGATTGGTGAAGATGCACACGCACTTCGTCTTGCTGACGACGGCCGTAAGGCGGCGCATGGCCTGGCTCATCAGGCGTGCCTGGGATCCCACCGTGGCGTCGCCCATCTGCCCATCGAGCTCGGCCTTGGTCACCAGGGCGGCCACCGAGTCGAGAACAATGACGTCAATGCTGTTGGAACGGATGAGCGTTTCCATGATATTGAGGGCGTCCTCGCCGCTGTCGGGCTGTGAAATGAGCAAGTCGTCGAGCTGGACGCCGACGGTGCGGGCATATTTCGGGTCCACCGCGTGTTCGACGTCGATAAAGGCGGCCAGTCCGCCCTTGCGCTGGCATTCGGCGATGACGCTCAGGCAGAACGTCGTCTTGCCCGACGACTCCGGGCCATAAATTTCGACGATGCGCCCGAGCGGCAGGCCACCGACGCCCAGGGCCAGGTCGATCGCGAGCGAACCCGTGGAAAGCGTCTCCACTTTCATCTTGGTATTGCTACCCAGACGCATGATGGAGCCTTCGCCGAATTGTTTGGTGATCGAAGAGAGCGCGAGATCGATGTTTTTTTCGCGTGCGTTGGCGGCAGGGGCGGGGGCTTTGACAGTGGCGGCTTTGGACATGGGACAATGGACGGTTTAAGGTTAGCACGAAATTGTTCGCGCAGGCAAAGAGGATGTCTAAAAACTATACGGTCGACGCAACACGCGTTTTGAGCTGCACGCAAGGCCCGAGGAATCCGGCGGGCGTCGCCCACGGGCGCTCTAACAAATGGGTCCGCCCTTTGGGCGACCGATCAATGATTTTATCGGAACAGATCGATAATATTGAACCTTATTAAGTAGCGTGGCGGCGAAGCCCAACCCGTTGTTAGGATGGGGGCGGAGCGGACTTGAAGGCGAAGGCAAAGACCACGGCGAGGAGAATAAGCAGAAAACTCACGGCATAATTCCAGGCAAGTTTTTCCCGCAGAACCAGCCCGGCAAAGACAACAAAGACCACTAAGGTGATGACTTCCTGGATGACCTTGAGCTGATAAGCGCTGAATCCGCCGGCATAGCCGATGCGGTTGGCCGGCACCATGAAGCAATATTCGAAGAAGGCGATGCTCCAGGCCATGAGGATGACCAGCCAGAGCGGCTTGCCCTCAAAAACCTTGAGCTTGAGCTGGCCGTACCAGGCCAGCGTCATAAAGGTGTTCGAGGCGGTAAGCAAAAGGATGGTTTTCATTTTTTATGTCCGTAATACCCTTGAAACCACTCTACGAACCGGCGCAACCCCTCCTCGAGCGATGTTTTGGGCGCGTAGCCGAGAGCGGCGCCCACCCGGTCGAGATTGGCGCAGGTGGCCACCACATCGGCGGGCTGGGCAGGCAATAGATTTAGCTGAGCGGGACGGCCGAGCAGCTGTTCGAGCATGCGCACAAAGAGCAGCACCTCGACCGGCCGATGGTGGCCAAGATTGAACAGACGGAAGGGTGGATTCGCCGGGTTCGCCGCAGGCAAGCCCAGGGCGGGGGGATTCGACCGGCTTTCTCCTTCGCTAACCTTGCGAAGGATAGGTGCCGCAGCCGGGTAAAGCAGGGCTTTCACGAGTCCGTCCACCACGTCTTCGACATAGGTGAAATCGCGCAACTGCCGGCCGCCGGCAAAGAGGTCGATGGGGCGTCCCTCGCAGATGGCTTGGGCGAAAAGGGTGGGGGCCGTATCCGGCCGGCCCCAGGGACCGTAGACATTGAAAAAACGCAGACCGGTGAGATTGAGGCCGAAGAGATGCGCATAGCTGTGCGCGAGGACCTCGTTGCTTTTTTTGGTCGCGCCGTAAACCGACAACGGATGGCTGGTGTCGTCATCCTCGGCAAACGGCACCTTCGCGCGCGCGCCGTAAACGCTGCTCGACGAGGCGAAAACCGCATGCTTGGGCGGATACGCGCGGCAGGCCTCAAGGACGTTGCAGAAGCCCACGAGATTGCTTTGCACGTAGGCGGCCGGGTTCTGCGCGCTATAGCGGACATTGGCCTGGGCGCCGAGATGGACGACGTAATCGGGCTGGAATTGCTTGAATATCCCGCCGAACGCCGGGGCGTCGGCAAAGTCCGCCCGCACAAAGCGAAAACCCTCCTGCCGCTCCAGGCCGGCTAGCCGCGCCTGCTTCAGGGCGACGGAGTAGTAGTCGTTC
>JBEKQH010000376.1:0-2797 GCA_049519915.1 Opitutaceae bacterium | reverse complement strand
AGGAGGTCGTCAGTTCGAACCTGATCGGGTCCACCATGCATCGCAAGGCGATGCATGCCACGCCACGGCTCGAAGAGCGAAGGAGGACCGCCCTGCTTCGTCCAAGGCTTCGTCAAGCGCAGCTATGCTACGCGATAGTGACGGCGCTTCGCCCTGTTGGTGGCTGGCCCATAGCTTCGGATAAACATATGCTGGTTCCGAGGTATAGCAACGATTTGCAAAAGTGATGTGAATTTAAGGTTAATCCAAGCTTTACAAAAGTCGCCAACCGGTAATACTATACGACGTTCTCAAAGGAAATGCTGTTCGTTCTTACACTTTATTTATAAATGAACGGTCCGCAGGCAATCCCCAGATGAAACATACCCTTCTTTTTGCCAGCATCATGCTTTCAATCATGCCCTTGTCGCTTATGGCCGACTGGGGGGCGTGCAATGTTGGCACGGTGAGCGACATCGGAGTGCAGATTCAATCCAAGACAGACGATGCGGATTTCACGGCTTTTACGCTCAGCGCGGCGGGTGCGGCGTTGTCCGGAAAAACGGACGCCATCGGATTTGCGACCGGCCAGGCCAAACTGAAAGGCGACTGTGAGATTGTGGCCCAAGTGACCAATATTTCCGTTGGCGATCAAGATTCGGCGGGGGGAGGACTCATGATTCGGGAAAACTTTGGCCCAAGTTCAAAATTTTTTGCGGCGGGCTGCACCCGCGGACACGGCATTCGGAGTTACATCAGGAGTCGGGAGAGCGGACCGATCGCGCGGGAAGAGAATTGCACCGATTGCAATCCGCCGACCTGGCTTAAAATTGTCCGCCAAGGCGATCATTTCACCAGCTATAAATCGATGGACGGCAGAATCTGGCTGCAAATCAACGAGGGCGATGTGCCGATGAAAAAAGCCGTTTGGGTGGGCGCGTTTGCGACCAGTGGCGGCGGTCAGCCGGTGGCTGAAATTGGTTTTGACCACGTTGTGGCCCGTCAAACCGCCGGCCAGTAGGGGCCAGCGTCCTTGAGCAACCCGCCGCGGTTGGCTTCTTACGGATGCAGCAAGGGCGGCTCCTGATAGAGGCGTCGCAGGCTTTCCGCCCAGTAGGCGTTTTCGGCATCGCGCCGCTTCACATAGCGGTATTCGGCATCGCCGGCGATGAGAATGAAAGCAAAAAGGATCGCGACCAGATAGGAATGCCAATAAATCGCCGCGAGGACGGCCACGATGGCGAGAATCTTGCCGACACTCATGGCCCAAAACGTGGCGCTCAGGTAGGGCAGGCGCATGGCCAATAAGGCCCGCAAAATCCGGCCGCCGTCCATGGGGAAAACCGGGATCAGATTGAAGCAGCCCATCACGATATTGGCGAGAAGGAGATGACGGCCGAGCTCGGCCGGAGACAGCGGCAAGCCGGTCGGCTCCCAGCCGGGGGGAAACCACACGAAAATCGCCAGAACTCCGGCGATGACAAAATTCACGGCCGGCCCGGCCAAGGTGATGAGCAATTCGCTGCGCGGCTGGCGCGGAATCGCATCGAACTCCGCCATGCCGCCGATCGGCATGAGCAAGATGCGCCGGACCTTTACGCCAAATCGCCGGGCGGTGAACGAATGTCCGAGCTCGTGCAGGATGACACAGACGAAGAAGGCTAGCACCATGGCCACGCTCCACCCGGCCGCGGCCGGCCCGCCGGCGTCCCACCCCGTCCAGGCGTAGTAGGCCAAGAGCAGAAAAAAGCTATCGTGCACCGCCAGCTGAATGCCGCGGATGCGGAACAAGTTCATTGACCATCGAAGCATTTGAAACAAGGAATGCGCATTTAACGGGGTTTGCCAGTCAATTGGCGATTTCCCCGCCCGTCTCCATGCCTGAACTATCCAACCCACCGGTCATACTTGTCATCGATGACGATGCTGAGATTCGCTATTCACTTTCGCGGGTGCTTTCGTCGCGCAAATACCAAGTGACGGAGGCGGCCAGCGGGGAACAGGGCATTGCGCTCGTAAAAAAGAGCGCGCCCGACCTGGTGTTTCTCGATATCCGCATGGGCGGCATGAGCGGGCTGGAGACGCTGCAACACGTCCGCTCGATCAACCCCAAACAGATGGTGGTGCTGATGACGGCCTTTGGCACCGCGCAGACTGCCATCGAGGCGATGAAATACGGCGCCTACGACTACATCATGAAGCCCTTCGACCCGCAGAAGGTGCTCTCGGTCGCCGAGGCCGCCCTCAAGGCCCATGCGGACATGTGTGCGGTCGGCGACTACAAGCCGGCGATCAATACCGAAGATTACAAGGAAGGCATTGTCGGCAGCTCGCCCGTGATGCAGGAGGTCTTTAAAGTCATCGGCCAGGTCACGGCCAGCGACGTCACGGTCATGATTACCGGCGAAAGCGGCACGGGCAAGGAGCTCGTGGCGCGGTCCATTTGGAAGCACAGCCATCGGGCGAACAAGCCGTTTATCGCGGTCAATTGCGCCGCGATTCCCGATAATCTCATCGAGAGCGAGCTCTTCGGCCACGAAAAGGGTTCGTTTACCGGTGCGACGGTCCAGCGCATCGGCAAATTCGAGCAATGCGATGCCGGCACGATTTTTCTGGATGAAATCGGCGATATGGCGCTGGCCACCCAGACCAAAATTCTCCGGGTGCTCCAGCAGGGGGAGATCCAGCGCGTCGGCGGCACCGAGACCATCCGGGTGGATGTGCGCGTCATTGCCGCGACCAATAAGAATATCGACGAGATGGTCCGCGCGAAAACCTTCCGGGAAGACCTCTATTACCGCCTTAACGTGGTCCGCAT
>JBEKQH010000375.1:0-2799 GCA_049519915.1 Opitutaceae bacterium | reverse complement strand
GCCGCGCGCAGGTGAGTGCGCCGGGCATGGTCTCGGTGACGGAGGGCGACCACAAAGGGAAGTTTTTCAAAACCAAAAGCATCTTGCTGGCCACGGGCTGCAAGATGCGCCGCATTCCAGGCGTGGAGGTGGATGGTGAACGTGTGCTGACCTCGCGCGAGGCGTTGGCCGCGAAGACCTTGCCGAAATCGATCGTGATTGTCGGGGCCGGCGCCATCGGCGTGGAATTTGCCTATTTTTACAACGCCTTCGGCACCCAGGTCACCCTGGTGGAAATGCTGCCGCAGATTCTGCCGCAGGAGGACGAAGACGTGTCCAAGACGCTCTACCGTTCGTTCGAAAAGCAGGGCATCCGCCTTCACGTCGGCACCAAGGTGGAAAATATCCGCGTCGGCAAGACGTCGGTGAAAGTCGACCTGGTGGCGGGCGACCAAAAGACGGAAGTCGAAGCCGAGGTGCTGCTCTCGGCCATCGGCGTCGTGGCCAACCTGGAAGGCGCGCTGGCGCCCAACGTGAAGCTCGAGCTCGACCGCAGTTACGTGAAGGTCGGCGACGACTATCAGACCAGCGTTCCGGGCATTTACGCCGCGGGCGACATCATCGGGCCTCCCTGGCTGGCGCACATCGCGACCTTCGAGGCGGTCAACGCGGTCAACGGCATGTTCGGCCACGGTCCGGCGCACCGGGTGAAGAATTTTCCCGGCTGCACCTATTGCCAGCCGCAGGTGGCGAGCACCGGACTGACCGAGAAGGCCTGCAAGGACAAGGGACTCGATTACAAGATCGGGAAATTTCCCTTCACGGCGTCGGGCCGCGCGGTGGCTTCGGCCGACAGCGAAGGCTTTGTCAAAGTCATTGCCGACGCCAAAACCGGCGAAATTTACGGCGCGCACATCATCGGCAGCGAGGCGACGGAGCTGATTGCCGAGTACGGCCTGGCCATGGAATTGGAGGCGACGGTCGAGGAGGTGCACCAAACCATCCACGCCCATCCCACCTTGAGCGAAGCCGTGATGGAATCCGCCGCGGCTTCATTGGGCGAGGCGATCCATATTTAAAGTAGCGAGTAGCGGGTAGGTCGAAGGCCAGGTTTCAATTATCAGGAGCAAAGGCACGAGGGTGCGATTCTTGTTACTTGTCACTTGATCCCTGTTACATCTACCGTCTGGGTTTTCAACAGGCGAGCGTAGCACAATGGATAGTGTAGTGGCCTCCGAAGCCATTGATCCGGGTTCGACTCCCGGCGCTCGCACCAATTTTTCATCGCGGGGCGATGGAAAATTGCCCTCCGAAGCCTTGGCGAAGGAGGGCGATCGACTCTGGGGCTGCACCAAAAACGTGAAGCTAGGTTGCCAGTTGATGTGGCCATCTTAAATTCGTTCGCCATCAGCCGGAATGAGAACCGGAAAGGCGTGATCTCCTGGCGGGTCGCCGCTTGGATGAATCGCATCACCCAGTAGCTCCATGACGGAACGAATCCAGACGCATTCCTCGGCCAGACGTACTCTTTGGCTCTGGCGCCTTCTGCTCATCGTCGGAGTTCCGCTCATCTTTTTCGGCGGCCTCGAGGGGGCGTTGCGACTGACCGGGATCGGAAAACCGACAGATTTTTTTATTCCGGATGAAAAAGCCGGGTTTTATCGCACCAATCCTGACTTCACTTATCCGTTCATTCCCGCGCCGTTTGATATTGAGCCTCTAAATTTTCGGATCAGCAAGCACAAGAGCCCAAACAGTGTTCGCCTATTCGTTTTCGGAGAATCCGCGGCGCAAGGCCTGCCGGAGACTGGATTTGGTTTTTCCGCGCAGTTACGGGCGCAACTTCAAGCCCGCTATCCGGATAAAAAAATCGAAATCTATAATCTAGGTATCACCGCCATAAACTCCCATGTGGTTTACCAAATCGCCCGGGAGGCGGTAAACTTCGAACCGGATTTATTCGTCATCTACATGGGAAACAACGAAGTGGTCGGGCCTTACGGGCCGGGCTGCGCCTACCTGGCGAAAATGCCCCCGCTCTGGATGATCCGGGCCAGTGTTTGGGCCCGTCGCCTGCGCACCGGCCAGTGGCTGATCGATTTGCTCGGAAAGCTGGCGCGCAACAAGAAGGCCATGGAGTGGAAAGGCATGGAGACATTTTCAGAAAATACCGTCCGCGCCAATGACCCGAGATTGGAAGACGTCTACCGCAATTTCTCCGCCAATTTAAAAGCCATCGCCGACCTGGCCGCGCGCGCCGGAATAAAGACGGTGCTTTCGACGGTCGTCGCCAACCTCAAAGACTGCGCTCCCTTTGTCTCGCTGCACCGCACCGGCCTGTCGGCCGAAGATCTAAAGACGTGGCAGAGCGCTTTTGAGGAGGGAATGCTGGCTTGGAATTTAGGAGCAAACGAGAAAGCCTGGCATGGTTTCAACGCGGCGCTGAAAATCGATTCCGAATATGCCGGCACTTATTATATGCTGGGCAAAGTCGCCGAAAGCCGCGGCGAACTCGAACTTGCCCGCCAAAACTATCTCAACGCACTGCACTGGGATGCGCTTCATTTCCGACCGGACAGCCGCATAAATGACATTATCCGAAAAGTGGCCAAAGAAGGGGGCGCTCAGATTGAGTTGGTCGACGCGGCCAGGGAACTCGGATTCGATCCCGCCTCCACGGGATCGATCTCCGGACGTGAGATCCTCTTTGAACACGTCCATTTAAACTGGGAAGGAAACTTCCAGCTGGCCCGCCTGCTCGCCGAAAAATGCGCGATGGGCGGCGATTCAACTGCGGGCCACTGGTTGAGCGCAGCAGAG
>JBEKQH010000374.1:0-2807 GCA_049519915.1 Opitutaceae bacterium | reverse complement strand
GTGGGTATGCTGGCGCTGGCCGGCTTCCCGTTCCTCTTTTCCGGCTTTTGGAGCAAAGAGGCCGTCCTCGTGGCGGCCGGCGAATGGCGGGTATCGCAACTGCCGTTCTTCATGGGACTGGCCGCCGTCGTGCTGACCGCCTTCTACATGACCCGACTATTGGCCGGAGTGTTCTTCGGAAAATCGCGCACCGCTCAGGCCGCGCACGCCCAGGAGAGCCCCGCGGTCATGACGGCTCCCTTGGTTTTCCTGGCGGTGTTTGCCGTCGGTCTCGGCTTCATCGGCACGCCTGCCTGGCCGTGGTTGCAGGCCCGGTTGACGGTCCGGGAAATCGTCTCCGGACCGCTGGTTGAGAGCTGGCCCCAAACCCTCCTTTCGGTCGCGCTGGTTGCGGTTGGATTGGGCGCCGGATGGGCGCTTTATGGCCGCCGCCCGCGCGCCGATACCGCGTCGCCCGATCCGCTGGGCGCGCGCTTTCCACGGCTTTTTTCGTTTTTGGAAAAGCGCATGAAGATCGACGAGCTTTACGCCGCCACGCTGGGGAGGCTGACCGCCGCCGCAGCGCGTTGGGCCGACCTCTTTGACCAAGGGGGAATCGGCCGCGTCGTTTCGCTCTTGGGCCGTAGTGGCGAAGCGGCGGGACGGTTAAACCGGAGCGGCGACGAGCAAGGGCTCAATGCCGGATTCAATGCGGCGAGCGAGACTCTCCGCGCGAGCGGACAAACTTATTCCTCCGCGCAGACCGGACGGGCCCACGGATATCTCTGCACCGTGGCCATCGCATTCGCCGTGCTGGTCATGCTGGAATTTTTGGGAGGTGCCCGGTGAGTTCGGTCCCGTGGCTTAGCCTGATCATCTTCACGCCCTGGCTGGGCGCATTGATCTTGTCCGCGGCTTCGCGCGCCGAGGGCGCGGCCTGTCGTTGGATCGGATTGTTATTCAGTTTCTCGACGCTGGCGTTCGCGCTCGGCTTGCTTTGGGCCTTCGATCCCCATGCGACCGGTGGCCAGTTTATCGAACAACCTATTTGGATCGCATCGCTAAATGTCCGCTATCATCTCAGCCTCGATGGCCTGAGCCTGGTGCTGGTCCTGCTCACGGGCCTTGTGGCGCCGGCCTCGCTGCTTGCCTCGTGGAAGCAGCCGCACGCCCCGCGTCTTTTCAATGCGCTGTTTCTCGTGCTGCAAGGGGCGGCCCTCGGCACGTTTCTCGCGCTCAATTTCTTCCCTTGGTTTATCTTTTGGGAACTGAGCCTCGTGCCGGCTTTTTTCCTGATCAAACTATGGGGTGGACCCGACGCGACCCGGGCGGCGTATCAGTTTTTTATCTACACCATGGCGGGCAGCGCGTGCCTGTTGCTGGCCTTCGCGGCGATCTTCGTCGCCACCGGCACGCTCGATTTCTTGGAACTGGCCCGGCTGGCCGCCGCCGGCACGTTGAACGCCAAGCTGGCCGTGGCCGGTTCTTTTGCGCCGCAGGCCATTTTTTTCGGTGTATTTCTTGGTCTCGCGGTCAAGGCCCCGCTCTTCCCTTTTCACACCTGGCTGCCATCGGCCTACGCCGAGGCCCCCACCGGCGCCTCGATGTTTCTCACCGGGGTGATGTCGAAAATGGGCGTCTACGGCTTCCTACGGATTTTGTGGCCGCTGTTTCCGCGGCAACTCCATGCGGACGCCGTGCCGTTGTTGTGGCTGGCGCTCGGCGGGGTGGTGCTCGGCGCTTTTGCCGCGCTGCGCCAGACCGACCTCAAGCGCATGCTGGCGTATTCATCGGTCAACCATGTGAGCTATTGCCTGTTGGCCATTTTCGCGGTGGCTTCGGCCGCCGGTCCCGGCGGATGGCCCGCGGCCGCCGCGGTGTCCGCTTTTTCCGGCGCCGTGCTGCAAATGTTCAACCATGGCCTTTCGGCCGCGGCGCTCTTTTTTTGCGTGGGGATTCTTGAGGCTCGTTCGGGCGGCCGGCGCGGGCTTTACGACTTCGGCGGCGTGCGTTCGGCGGCGCCCCTCTTTGCCGGCCTTTGCGGATTCGCGCTGTTTTCGTCCCTCGGGTTGCCCGGGCTCAACGGTTTCGTCGGCGAATTTCTGGTGTTTCTGGGCGTCTTCGGACTCGTCCCGTGGGCCGCCGCGGTCGCCTGCCTGGGTTTGTTCGCGACCGCGTTGTTTCTCCTCACGTTTTGGCAGCGGGTTTTTCATGGACCGCGGGCCGGCGCCGTCGGGGAGAATTTCCCCGACTTGCAGGGTTTTGAACGCGCCACCCTTGTGCCGTTGGTGGCGCTGATGGTTCTCTTCGGCGTACTCCCGCAACTGCTCATCGGCCTTTTCAACCCGCTGGTCACGTCGTGGGTGAATCAGGCAATCACCAGCTTTTAAGAAACCATGATGACGGTCGAAATACAGGATTTGGGAAGCAGCAAACCCGGAAGCCATGAAGCTCGGCCTCCCGTTCATGGCTTCCTGGCTTCCTGCTTCAAATCGAAATCTAAAGAATCTATCTGGGCGAGGCTAGTATCATCGTGCTGGATTCTTCGCTGCGCTCAGAATGACAAAGAAAGGGGCGGCGCGTTAAGGATAACGCGCCCTACCTCCGATGGTGGGCCGAGTAGCCCAAGCCTTCGTGGCTTTAGCCGTTTTGACAAAGCTTCGAAGCCCAGGGATGCCGCGTTCCGCCGCTTAGACTTCAGCGTTCGACGTTCAGCGTTCGACGTTCGGCGTTCACGTCAATGCATGATGGCGGCAGGGTTCGGTGTTGGATGTTCGATGTTCGGTGTTGGATGTTCGGGGAGGTTTGCGCCGTGAGCCTGCTTCCCT
>JBEKQH010000373.1:0-2810 GCA_049519915.1 Opitutaceae bacterium | reverse complement strand
GCCAGGCCGCCAACAATGATATAGCGGATGCCGGCCTGGTTTAGCGTTTCGACCACTAGCTTTATGCTGCGCACTTCCATTTTCAACAACCTGCTAAATTATATCCGCAAAGGTGCGCTCGGTCTTGCGGAAATACCACACGCCGGTCGCGAGCAGGACGGCCACCAATCCCAGCGAGCAGGCGAGGCCGGTCCAGGGCGGCGGCGTGGCGCCGCGCAACAGCGCCCAGCGAAAGCCGTCAATGATACCGACCATCGGATTGAGCTCATAGACGGTGCGCCAGCGCGCGGGCACGAGGTTGCTGGTGAACGCGATCGGTGAAATATAGAGGCCGAACTGGATGATGAACGGCAGCACAAAGCGGAAATCGCGATATTTCACATTGAGCGCGGTGAGCCACAGGCCTGCGCCGAGCGCGGCGCCGAAGGCGACGAGCAAAAACAGCGGCAGGGCCAGGATCCGCGCGTCGGGCACGAGGCCGTAAGCGGCCATGAGCACGGCGAGAAACGCGGCGGAAATCAGAAAATCCACCAGACTGACGACCACGGCGCTGGCGGGGATGATGAGGCGCGGAAAATAAATCTTCGAAATCAGGTTGGCGTTGCCGACGAGGCTGTTGCTCGAGGCGGAGAGAGCGGACGAGAAAAACTGCCAGGGCAGCTGGGCCGCGAAGATCAGCACCGGCCGCGGCACGCCGCCCGTAGGCAGTTTGAGGATTTGGCCGAAGACGCAGAACACGGCGGTCGTCAGCGCGGGTTGCAGGAGCGCCCAGGTCACGCCGACCGCCGTCTGCTTGTAGCGCACGAGCAGATCGCGCCAGGTGAGAAACCAGAATAATTCGCGGTAGCGCCAGAGGTCGCGCCAGTAGTGCCCTTCCATGCGGCCGGCCTCGAGGACGAGGGGGGAAAGGGCGGAATCGGAAGTTTCGTTCATCCTAAAAACGGCCGTTGGATTGGCCGCAAAAAGCGGCCATTCGTTTAAATTCAGAAGCCGGAAATCCACGGAAAGCCTTCATGAATTCATGGCTTCTGAATCAATCTCGTAGTTGTGTAATACACGGCAAAATTGGACGGCAGAATGGCCTTACCATAGAGCGGCGAGGCGGGTGCGGAAGGCATCGTAAGAGAAAGACCGGGCGCGGTCGAGGATGGTCGCAACGTTCCAATCGCGGTCGAGGGCCGCGATGCAACCGGCGGCCAGGCCGGGCTCGTCCCCGAATTCGACGAGCGTCCCGCAATCGTCGGTGATGATTTCGGGCACTCCGCCGGCGCGCGCGCCCAGGCAGGGCTTGCCGTGCGCCATCGCTTCGAGAAAAACCAGGCCGAACCCTTCCTTCCCGCTGGGTAGGGCGAACAGGTCGCAAGCCTGAAACTCTTCCGCCAGCCGCCGCTCCTCGACAAAACCGAGAAAATCGACCGCGCCGGCCAAGCCCCGGGTTTGCGCGAGCGCCTGCAGGCGGGGCAGATCGTCGCCCGTGCCGGCGATGCGCAGGCGCGCGCCGGGCCGTTCGCGGCGGATGGACGGCAGCGCGGCGATCAATTGGTCAACCCCCTTGTAGGTCTCGGCCGAGTCCAGGCGGGACAACGTGAAGATCACCTGGGCCTTCGCTCGCGCCGGCGACGCGGCGACCGGCCAGGCCGGGTCCAATGCGTTGGGCAGCACGGCGAGCTGCCCTGCGCGGAAACCCGGATCATGCTTCATTATTTCACCGCGCGTATAATCGCTGACACAAAAGATGCGGCGCGCGCCGCGGAGCGCCGCGCGTTCCAGCCGGCCGAACGGCCGCCATACCTCGATGCCGTGCGCGACCAGGTAATATTTGAGCGATGGGCGGAATCCTTGGGCGATGCGGGCCAGGAAAAGCTGCCGCACATGCCCGCAGATCATCCGTTGGCAACCGCTGCCGAGCCGCCAGGCCGCCAGCGAGAAACGCCGTTTGGACCGCCCGCAGGCGGCGGTGCTTTCCAGCCGGTGGTTGGAGTAACGGGTCAGGGCGTCAGCCGGAAAGGTCGGATCATTGAGCACGGCCAGGCGGACCCGGTCGTCCGGCGTGGCGGCGGCTTCCTCGCAGAGCGCGCGCAAATACAACCGGAGCATGCGGGGAATGCCGCCCTCTGAGGCAAACAGCTCGGGACACAGCAGGAGTGTTTTCACGAAGCTGGGAACAGACTTAGAAGAAGGAAGCCAGGAAACCAGGAAGGGAATGCAGCTTCATGGCTTCCGGGTTTCCTTCTTCAAAAGCCGGTCAGGGTTTATCCGTTCGAATTGAAAACCGGTCGGCGGTTCACAAAGGCGATGAGCATGGCCAGGCTCCAGACGCGCGACCATTCGCGGTTGTCATGGCCGGCGAGAAAATTTTTCCAAAGGGTCTGCACGGCGCCGACGGCGAAGAGAGGGCTGCGGGCCACGCTGGCGGCGGAAAAGGTCTCGTCGAGATAAGGCCGGAGCTCGCGGCGCATCCAGACCGGAAAGGGCAAGGTAAAGCCCTGTTTCTTGCGCAGCAGGATTTCCGGCGGCAACAGGTCGGCGGTGGCATCGGCGAGGATGGATTTGGGGCGGGTCTGCCCGTCTTTGAAGGTCTCCGGCTGGCGCCATAGCCACTCAAAAAGAGGGCGGTCGACGAAGGGCACCCGCAGTTCGAGCGAATGGCGCATGCTCATGACGTCGCTGTCGCGCAGAAGCACGTCGGCCATGTAGGTGCGCGTTTCCCAGGCGCTGATCAGTCCGAAGCGGCCGGCCCCGGCGAGCTCGGCGGTGAGCGTGGCGAGTTGCGGATGATAGGGCGGCGCGGAGGCCGAGGCGGCTTGCAC
>JBEKQH010000372.1:0-2814 GCA_049519915.1 Opitutaceae bacterium | reverse complement strand
GGCCGGTCAGGCCGAAATTCTTGTGGAACACGCGGGCCTGCTCGATGGAGTTGCTGCCGAGCGATCCGTCGATGACGAGCCAGGCATGGTGCGGCGCAGCCGGGTCGTTCTTCTTCAGTACGCGGCGGATTTTCGTCAACTCCTCCATAAGGTTGCTCTTCGTATGCAAACGCCCGGCGGTGTCGACGATGAGGTAATCGCGTCCGCGCGACTTCGCGGCTTGCCAGGCATCGAAAGCCACCGCGGCGGCGTCCGCACCCGTATGGCTGGCCACGATTTCCAGATCGAGCCGCTGCGCCCAAGCCTTGAGCTGCTCGACCGCGGCGGCCCGGAACGTATCGCCCGCCGCGAGCACCACGCTGCGACCGTCTTGTTTCAGCCGCCACGCCAGCTTGGCCGCGGTGGTGGTCTTGCCTGAGCCATTGACGCCGATGAGACAAATGACGGTCGGGTTGGGCGTGGCGGTGGGCGGGGTGACCTCGCCCCGCGGCTGATGGCCGGCCTCGGATGGAAGGCGGGGTGAGGCCGCCCAGTTCACATTATTCTCCAGCGCCCCCTCGCTGCCGGCGAGCGCGCGACGCAAGACCAGGGCGCCGATGGCGGCGGCCTCGGCGCCGCGGAGAGCCTTGTCCTTTTTGGCCGCCGATTTGATCTCGCTCAGGATTTCGCCGGTCGTCTCAACGCCGAAGTCAGCGGTGTAAAGCGCCTCCTCCAGCGCATCGAGAGACGAGGTATCAAGCGCGCGGCCGCCGAACAGCCCATGGGTCTTTTCGGCGATGGCCGCGACCGTCTTGGCCAGGCCGGCCTTAAATTTCTTAAAGAGGCTAAACATGAAGATGTGGGACTCAGGAAATCAGGAAGAGGACAGACCGGGGCCGATGCGTTTGATGGTCAATGGCATTGAAGCAAAATTCAGGATCAATCCGTCCTTAACGCCTGCGGCCTTCATCTGGGATCGGCCAATCGCAAAGAAAACATCCTCGATCTCTCTCACCGCCTTGAGTTCAACCAGCAGGACTCTCTCGACGAGCAGGTCGAGACGATGCTCGCCCACTTCGACATCGCGGTGGAAAACTTTAATTGCTTTTTGTTGCTCAAATTTAGTTCCGCGCGCGGTCAGCTCGACACAGAGCGCTTTTTCATAGACCGACTCAATAAAACCCGGGCCGAGCGCCTGATGCACGGCGATGGCCGCTTCGATAACCTTTCCGCTCAGGTCCTTGTTGCCTAGCTCAGTCATTTTCCAGTGTTCCTGAGTTCCACATTCAGTCGTTTTCCAGTGTTCCTGAGTTCCACATTCAGTTTTCCGCCGCCTTGCGCGAGTCGCGGCCTAGCTGGTCCTTGAGACGGTCGAGAATGCCGTTGATGAAACGCTTGGCGTCGGCGTTGGAAAATTCCTTCGAGAGGTCGATCGCCTCGTTAATGGAAACGACCGGCGGAATATCCTTGCGAAAAAGCATTTCGAAGATCGCGAGGCGCAGGATGGCGAGGTCAATCTTGGCGATGCGGGCGAATTCCCAATTGTGCGCCAGGCCTTTGATATGCGCATCGATCTCGACGACATGATCGATGACGCCGTGGATCAGTTCCTCGCCAAAGGCCAACTGGTCGCGCGGCTCCTCCAAGCCCTTGAAGAATTGGGTCAAGTCGTCGGCCAGGTTCGCCGGCTGGTTAAGGCTCCAGGCAAAAAGATACTGCAGAGCCGCGATGCGGCCGGCGCGGCGGAGGGCAAATTGTCCTTTGCTCATCGGTGGAAGAATAAGACGGATTTCACCCCGAGGCCGCCCAGACAGAGGGCAGCCCAAGCTTGCGCGCGCCTGGCTTCGCGAATCTTGCGATCTTGGTCTAAGGTCATTTCCGCAATTGCCTTTTCAGCGCGGCCATCTCCAGGGCGGCCTGGGCAAACTCGGCGCCCCGGCTGATCCGGCCGACGCAGCGCGTTTCGGCCTGGGCATAATTTTCGGCGACGATGATCCCGTTGATGACCGGCAGGCCGGTATCGAGCGCCACGCGCTGAAGCGCCTGGGTGGCGGCGGTGGCGACAAACTCGAAATGCAGCGTGTCGCCGCGGATCAGGACGCCGAGCGCGATGAGGGCATCGAATCTCTCGTGGCTCGCGAGCCATTGCACCGCGGCCGGAAGCTCGTTGGAACCGGGCACGCGGACCACCGTCAGCCTTTTCTTCCGCACCCCGGCCGCATGGAGATGACCGCCCACCTTCAGCAGAAGCGCATCCACAAGTTTTTCATTGAACCGCGCCGCGGCGATGCCGATGCGAAACGCGGCGCCGTCAAGGCGGGAGGAGGTGGGTGAAGCAAGACTCATCGATGGGCGGAGGAAGACTTTGACGGAGGGAAAGGTCGAAATTCAACTCACAACGGCACCTGATCGACGATCTCGAGACCATAACCGTCGAGGCCGACGACGCGGCGCGCCGTGCCGGACAGCAGGCGGATTTTGCGTAGGCCGAGGGCCGCAAGGATTTGCGCGCCGATGCCGTAATCGCGAAAATTGGGCGGAACGGCCGTCGCCGGCGGACCTTTGGCCGGGTCGACTTTGGGCGCCAGGCGGCCAAGGGCGTCGAGTCCTCCATCGGGCTGTTCGATATAAAGGATGACGCCCCGTTGCGCGCGGGCGACCGATTCGAGGGACGCCATGAGCGAACGGTGGCTGTCCATGCCCTTGGCGCGAAAAATGTCGCTGAGGAGATTCTCACTGTGCACCCGGACAAGGGTGGGCTCGGGTCCGAGCCGGCCCATGGCGAATGCGAGGTGGTGGCGCCCGTCCAGCTTGCTCCGGAAAACGTGCAGCGTG
>JBEKQH010000371.1:0-3868 GCA_049519915.1 Opitutaceae bacterium | reverse complement strand
AGTTTCCGCCGACAGCTGTGGACCATTGCGGACTACTGCGGTGTGGAGGTGCTGACGTGGACGATCCTCGCCAATCATTTCCACGTTCTCACCCGTGTTCCGCAAACTCAACCGGTCAGTGATGGCCTGATAAATGTTCGCGACTACGCGCCGCGCCTGCGGGAATATCTTATTCATGTCCGCCGGGTTTAATCCTCGCAAACGCTTTGCGCTCGGGTCCGGCTTGTCACAAAATTGTGACGGAATATCATGGTCTGCTCTGGCCTATGTCGCGCTTCCGGATTGTTACTTTCAATATTGCCCACGGTCGCGGTCTCATGCCCATTTCCGGGCTGGCCTCACGCCGTCAGCTTGAAGCTCGCCTGGAAAAAATCGCGCGTTTGATCGAACGGCTAAATCCCGACGTTGTCGCGATTCAGGAGATCGACGAAAACTCCAACTGGGCGGGCAGTTTCGACCATCTCGAGTTTTTGCGCGAGCACGCCGGATTTCCCCACGCTGTTTTCGGGGTCAATAACCGCCATAACGGGCGCATGCACCTCAACTACGGCAATGCCCTGTTGTCGCGGCATCCCGTCTTGGGATGGGAAACCGTCACCTTTGGCCGGCGGCATATCGGCGAGAAGGGGTTCATTTTCGCGGAGCTGGGCGTCAACGGCCGCCGTGTGCCGCTGGTCAACCTCCATCTTCACTACGGATCGCGCGACCGGCGGCTCCGTCAACTCCGCCAATTGACGGATTTTCTCGAAGAGAAGCAACGCCACCGCCGCGCTCATTGGTATGTGCCTCCGCTGCTCTGTGGGGATCTGAACAACCCGTCGCATGTCCGCGACGCCACGGCCTCACTACTGATCTACTTTTCGCGTCATGGACGGTATACGCTCCATCCGCGGGTAGGCGTGCGCACGTTCCCGTCGCCTTGGCCGCGGCGTTCGCTCGATTTTATTTTTCTCCCGCCGGGATGCCTCGAACCGCGGTGCAAAGTCATTCGCACGCTCCTTTCCGACCACCGGCCGGTGCTGGTTGAGTTTTCATTGCCATAAACGACAGGGTATGTCCAAACCCAGTTTAGTGCCGGGCGGCTCCGAATTTCTATTTCGCCGGGGCCAGTAATTTTGCCTTGGCCTTTTGGAATTCTTCGTCAGTCAACACCCCTTGGTCCCTCAAGACTTTCAATTTTTCGATCTGGGCGGCCAGATCGGTGGGGTCGGACGCTGCCGTCGGGACGGCCACGGCCGGATTTGCGGTGCCTGCGACCGGCCGGTTTTGCAGATCCCATAATTGCAAGAGCCGGCCAAAGGACTCCACTTTACCGTCCACGACCCGGACCATATATGGCTGGTCCCGGCCGTAGTTGGGATCACTTTCCAAATAGTAGGTCAAGTATTCGACATTGGCTTGCGCACTGGTGCTGTCCGGCGCGCCCAAAAGCTCGATCACCTGCTCCTTGGTCATGCCGATGTGGACGTTGTTTAATTTATCCGCGGTCGCACAGCCGGCAAAGAGTGCGACGACGATCAATAAGATAGGGATGAAATTTGTTTTCATGGCGGTGAAGGATTTTGCGGCCAATTCAAACGACTGATTGGGCTTATCCGCCCAAGTCTGACGAACGAAGGGCTCAAAACGAAACGGTGCTCTTGCAAGTTATTCGTCGTAATTTTTCTGCAAGTTTTTTAGGAAGGACGGTAACCGGTATTTTCGAGATCCGGCGGCTGATCAAAAGCGAGGTTCCTTCTTTCCCTCGGAATGACACCCTTCGGTTGAATGCCCCTCCCTCACCCACGGCTTCCGCCTTTCTGAGGCGACGGCGAACAAGCCGACCGGCCTGAACGGATGCATCTGCGCTGGCGGTAAAATTCGATTGAGCGCAGAATCTTTTTGCGCCCGGCGCGACTTTTTGCGGTTATAACCACCCAATGTCCCGGCTCTCCGACGCTTTTGCCCGTGCCCAGAAAGAAAACCGCGCGGCCTTTGTCGCCTATCTTTGCGCGGGCGATCCCGATTTTGACACATCGCTCACGGCCTGTCGCACGCTGATCTCAGCGGGGGTGGACCTCCTCGAGTTGGGCGCACCGTTTTCCGATCCGCTGGCCGATGGCATGGCTAACCAATTGGCTGCCCAACGCGCCCTGGCCGCGGGCATGACGACGGCGCGGGTTTTCGAACTGGCCCGGTCCCTTCGCGCAGCCGCCGCCACGGTGCCGCTCATCCTTTACACCTACTTCAATCTCGTATTCGCCCATGGCATAGAGGCTTACGTTCGCGAGGCCAAGGCGGCTGGAATCGATGCCCTCCTAACGCTCGATCTGCCGCCGGAAGAAGCGGGTGCGTTGCTTGCCGTCTGCCGTTCGCACGGCCTGGGGACGGTTTTCATCGTCGCGCCGACCACGCCGCCGGGTCGCATCGCCAAAATCTGCGCCGCCGCCACCGGTTTCGTATACTATGTTTCGCGCGAGGGCGTCACCGGTGTTCGCGACCAGCTCGCGGCCGGCATTCCCGCCGCCGTCGCGAAAATCAAGGAGCATACGAAGCTGCCGGTCGTTGTCGGCTTTGGCATCTCCAACCGGTCCCAGGTGGCCGAGGTCGCCGCCCATGCCGATGGGGTGGTCGTCGGCAGCGCGCTCGTCAATGTCATCAAGGACCACCTGGGCGACCGCGCGCAAATCCCGCCGCAGCTCCTGGCCCGCGCGGCCGACCTGGCCGCCGGCGCGCGCCGCAACTGAGTTCTCCCCATGGCCCGGCAAATTCTTTTGATCGACGACGATCGCTTGCAGTTTCGGTACACGCAGGCGCAATTTCAGAATTTCCGGGCCGACCACTATGAACTCGATTGGGCCGCGACCTATGAGGACGGCCTCGCCCGCCTTTTGACCGGCGCCTACAGCGCCTGTCTGCTCGACTACCAGCTCGGCCAGCGCGATGGCTTGGAGTTGATCCGCGAAGCGGTCGCGAAAGGCTGCCGCACGCCGATCATTTTTCTCACGGCGGAATCGTCGGAGAATATCGACATCCAGGCGATGAATTTGGGCGCGCTCGATTACCTCGTCAAAGGCGAGATTACGCCGCGGATGCTGGAGCGTTCCCTGCGGTATGCGCTGAAGCTCGATGAGACCCTCGCCGCGTTGCGCGAGCTGGCGACCCATGACCAGTTGACGGGCCTGCTCAACCGGCGGGAGTTTGACCGGGTGTTGGCCGAGGAAGTCGAGCGTTCCAGGCGTTTTGGGCATCCGTTTGCGCTGGTGCTGGGAGACGTCGACCATTTCAAAGACATCAATGACAGCCATGGGCACCAGGCGGGCGACGCCGTGTTGCGGGAAGTCTCCCGTCGGCTGTCGGTCGGTCTGCGTTCGGTCGACCGGCTGGCCCGTTTTGGCGGCGAGGAATTGGCTATGATCCTGATGGAAACCGATCGCGCCGCGGCGTTCGAGATGGCCCAACGGGCCGGGGCGACCCTTGAGCGCATGCCGATTTCGGCCAACGTTGGAACGGATCTGCGGGTGACCATGAGCTTCGGCGTGGCGGTCGTTCCGCACGATGCCGATTCGGTCGATTCGCTTGTGGCCATGGCGGACAAGGCGCTTTATGTGGCGAAGGCGCGCGGCCGCAATTGCACGGTGGCGGCGGATAACAAGTAACAAGTGGCAAGTAACAGGTATCAAGTTACCGGTAGTCCAACATTCACGGTTCGCTGTTCGTCATTGGCCAGTTGCCCATCTTGCTACTTGTTACTTGGCCTCTGCTACTTCCCAATCACGGGGTCGCATGCGCGGGATCGATCACCGGCTCGATGGTCTCCGTCACGTCGGCGGATCTGTTTTCAAATGGATACTGTTTTTTAAAGTCGGCGAAATCGACGATCTCAAAG
>JBEKQH010000370.1:0-2826 GCA_049519915.1 Opitutaceae bacterium | reverse complement strand
CGGCAGGCCGGGCACAGCGCAAATTCCGCCATGGTGGTGCGCGGCCGGTCGTAGGGCAGCTCGCGCAGGATCGAGTAGCGCGGCCCGCAGTCCGTGCAATTGATAAATGGATACGCATGGCGGCGGTCGGCCGGATCGGCCAGCTCGCGCCGGCACTCGTCGCAGAGCGCCAAATCCGGCGTGACCGCCGCCGTCGACGCGTCCGTTCCGGACTCGCTGTCGAGAATCAGAAAGCCTTCGGCCGGCAGGGGCGGCAAATGCGCCCTCTCTTCCGCCGGGCGTTCGCGGAACAAAGTGACGCGGGCGGCCGGCGGCGGTTCGGCTCGCAGGGCCGCGACAAACGCCATGAGCAAATCGGACGGCCCGGCGGCCCGGACCGTCACGCCTCGCACGCCGTTGCGCACCCAGCCGCGGACCCCCATTTGCGCCGCCAGCCGGGCGACGGTGGGGCGAAAGCCAACCCCTTGCACCGTTCCCTCGATTTCCAGCAGGCGATCCGCCAAGGGCCGAGCAGATCCGTCAACCTTGGTTGTCATGGCCTTGCGGCATCGGGTAAGGCAAGCCATCGTTGCCGAGCCGAGATAAGGTCTTTCCCCGCGGATTGCACGGATGATCGCGGATTCAGATTTTGAACACGAAGGTCGCGAAGGACGCTCAAGGATCCATACCGTCGGACCACTGATATTTTTAACCGCGAATGGACGCGAATTAACGCGAATAGGCTGTCGGGTTGCGTCAGAAAGCGCTGCGGCAGCGTTTTCTGATCGCAACGACGGCCTACAGTCGTTTTCCGCAGCCAATTCATATCCGGCTTATTCGCGGTATCCGATTAGCGTCCATTAGCGGTTAAATTCGCCTTTGTGGCGCACCCTAGGACTTGCATATGGCAGAAGGCGCCCCCACTTCTCCTCAAATTAACCCGCGCAGATAGTTCAGCCACGCGTCCATGCCCTCGCCGGTCCGCGCGGAAAGCGGGAAGACTTCCGCTTGTGGGGCGACGCGGCCCACGTTGGCCAGCGCCGCGGCCCGGTCGAAGCCCAAGACCGCCGCGAGGTCGATCTTGCTGACCACCACGGCATGCGCGCTGGTGAAAATGGGGGGATATTTGAGCGGCTTGTCCTCGCCTTCGGTGCTGGTGAGCAGCGTGATCCGGCGATTTTCCCCGAGGTCAAACGAGGCCGGGCAAACGAGATTGCCGACGTTCTCGATAAACAACAGTTGCACGCCATCGAGCGGAAGGGCGGCCAGCCCGCGGGCCACCATCGAGGCGTCGAGATGACAGGTGCCGCCGGTGGTGATTTGGGCCACGGGCAGGCCTTCGCGACGGAGCCGTTTCGCATCATTGTCGGTCTCCAAATCTCCGACCAGGACCGCGCAGCGCACCTCGCCCGCCAAAGCGTCCAAGGTGTGTTCCAAAAGCGTCGTTTTGCCGGCCCCGGGCGACGAAACCAGATTCACGGCGCGAATTCCGCGCTCTTGCAGAAATTTGCGGTTTTCCGCCGCGCGCCGGTCGTTTTCATCAAGCAGGCGGACTTGCAGATCGACCAGGCGCGACGCGCCGGGCAAGGCGTCGCCAGGCGGGACCGGCAGGGTGTCGGTCGGATCGCGCACATCGACCAGGATCACGCTGCCTTTGTGGTTGGGTTCGGAAGTTTTCATTTAAAGTGCGTCCTTGCCCGAAATCGAAAGGCGGACCTTTTGATATTGGGCAAGCCTCAAGTCATTTCGAGATGGATCAGATCGAGTTCGCGGCCTTGTTTGATGGTCCGGCAGAGACGGCCGCACTGCGGACATTCGAGAAAGTGGTCGGTGTCGGGAACGAAGTCCCGCGCGCAGTCGGCACAGTACGCCACGGCGGGAACCGGGTCAATTTGCAAAACCGCATTTTCGGCCATCGTGCCGGGCAAAACCACCTCGAAGGCGAACCGCAACGCCTCCGGATCGACTCCGGACAACGCCCCCACCCGGATCACGATCCGCTGCACCGACGTCGCGTTGTTCAGCCGCGCCTGTTCCAGCGCGGTCTGCAAAGCCGATTCGGCGATTCCCAGTTCGTGCATAGGCCGATAAACGTTGGCACTCCCTCGAGCGTTGTCGAGCGGCCATGCTGTTGGATACCGCTGATGGACGAATTTTTTTAACCGCGAATGAACGCGAATTCACGCGAATGATCCTAGAAGTCTGACGGGCTTCAGGTTTGAGTGGTCTTTTATTGGCGTTTATTCGCGTTCATTCGCGGTTAAAAAGAGAGGATTCCTCCGCGGTTCAATTCGACGCCGCGCTTGTGTCGGCGGCGGCGAGTCCCGTAGCCTGAGGATCGTGTCCGATCCCAAACCCAATCCCGCGAACGCCAGCTGTCCGGTGCCTTTGACCGGCCAGGAGGAAATCCAACTCGCGCATGGCGGCGGCGGCAGCATGACCCAGCGGTTGATCGACCAGGTCTTTGCCCCCGCCTTTCGCAACTCCGCCCTGGAAATGCGGCATGACGGCGCCCTGCTGGCTCCGCCCCGCGACCTGCGTCTCGCCTTTAGCACGGACTCCCATGTGGTCAGCCCGCTCTTTTTTCCCGGCGGCGACATCGGGCTGCTCGCCATCTACGGGACGATCAACGATCTGGCCATGTGCGGCGCGCGGCCGCGCTGGCTCAGCGCCGCCTTCATCCTCGAGGAAGGCCTGCCATTGGCGACGCTCCAACGCGTCGTCGCGTCCATGGGCGCGGCGGCCCGCGCGGCGGGCGCCGACGTCGTCACGGGCGACACAAAAGTGGTCGAGCGCGGAAAAGGCGACGGGCTTTACGTCAACACCGCCGGGATCGGCTGGGTGGAA
>JBEKQH010000369.1:0-2832 GCA_049519915.1 Opitutaceae bacterium | reverse complement strand
GGAGGAAATCGACGGGGTCGAGGTTTCCTTCACCGCCGCCTGCGCCATTCGCGCGCCCGGGGAGGACACCGACCGGGTGGCCGTCTTCTTTTGCCCGACCCAAGCCGGCGAATCCCGTCTCCCCGAACTGGTCAAGACCATCCGCAGCACCGTGGTCAAAGCCGAGGGAGTCAACACCGACTACGTCATACCCGTGTCCAAGGACGCGATCCCGAAGACGGCCATCGGAAAAATCCAACGCGCACAGCTCAAGCAACAGTTTGAACGCGGGGACTATGCCGAACTCGTGCGCCGTTATTCGGGGCCGGCCAGCGAGCCGGCTACCACGCCCGATTGGTTTTTCCGACTAGGCTGGCGCGACGCCTCCGTGACCGAAACGGCGCTGCCAGCCGGGGCCGCGGTGCTGTTGTTTGCCGACAACTCCGGCTTGGCGGCCTCGCTGGCGCAAGAACTCGGCGCCGCCGGGCATCCGTGCACGCTGGCGGAGCCGGGCGACGATTTTGCGCAGGCGGACCTGACCCGATTCCGTCTCTCTCCGGGCAATCTCGATCACTATCAACGGCTCATCGCCAGCCTCGGCCGCGTGCCCGATTATATCGTCCATGCCTGGACCTACGGCCAGGACGAACCCGAACCCGCCAGCGTGGCCGAACTCGAGGCCGCCCAGGCCGCCGGCACCTACAGCCTGCTGGGCCTCGTCAAGGCCCTGGCCAGGGCCGACCTGGGTGAGCGCGTCGTGCGGCTGCTGGTCGTGTCCAGCCAGACCCGCTCGGTCTACGAGACGGACCGCATTTGCTACGCGAGAACGCCGGTCATCGGCCTGGTCCGGACCATTTCCCAGGAAATGGCGTCGGTCGATTGCCATCATGTCGGCCTGGAGCCGGCCGAGCTCAAGACGAACACCCGCCGGATTATGGCCGAACTTCGCGGCTGGAGCCAGACGATCGAGGCGGCCTGGCGCGGCGACAGCCGTAAGGTACTCTGCCTGGAAAAGGCCGCGGCCTCGTCCACGCCGCAGGAGCTGCCCTTCAAAACCGGCGGACTCTACTTGATGAGCGGCGGCATCGGCGGCATCGGCCGGCACTTTGCCGGCTATTTGCTGCGGCACTTTGACGCGCGTCTGCTCATCGTCGGCCGGACGCCGCTGCCCCCGCGCGCCGAGTGGAAGAGCCTTCTCGCGGCGGGGGGCCCGGTGGCCGAACGCATCCGATCCTTTGAGGCGCTGGAGGTGCAGGGCGGTGAAGTCGATTACGTCGCGGCTGATGTCGCCGATCTTCCCGCCCTGCAAAGCGCGCTCGGCCGGGCCACCCAAAAATGGGGACGCCCGCTGGCCGGTGTCTTCCACCTGGCCGGCGTCTATCAGGAATCGCTCCTCGAAAATGAAACCGTGGCCGGCCTGGCCGCCGTGATGCGGCCCAAGGTGTCGGGCACTTGGGCGCTGCACCAATTGGCGAAGGAAAGCCCCGGCTGCCTCTTCGTCAATTTCTCGTCCGTCATCAGCCTGTTCGGCAGCCTGTCCACCGGCGGCTACGCCGCCGCCAACAATTTCGTCGACGCCTTTTCGCACTACCAGCGCCAGGAGTGCGGGCTGCAGGCCTATAACTTCCTCTGGAGTTCCTGGTTTGAGATCGGCATGAGCCGGGGCTACGACGCCCACGAAACCCTGCGGTCCCACGGCTATCTTTCGCTTTCCGCCGAACAGGGCGTGGAATCGTTCCTCTTCGCGCTCCGCCACCGGCACGCCCAGCTGGTGGTCGGCCTGGATGGGACAAACCGGCACGTCAAAAAATACCTGACGGCGGATTCGTCCGCGGCGGAGGCGCCGGCCGAGGCAAAAATCGATTTTGTCGCGCCGCGGACCGAAACCGAGCGCCAGCTGGCCAAAATCTGGGAAGGCATCCTCGGCGTGCCGCGGGTGGGCGTGAAGGACAATTTCTTCGAACTGGGCGGGCGTTCCCTCCTGGCGGCGAAGATGTTCGCGCAAATCAACCGGACGCTGGGCAAGAACCTGAATATTCCCGCGCTTTTCAAGGCTCCCACGGTCGAACAACTCGCGGTGGTATTTTTGGAGCAGTCGAAATCCAGCTCGGTCAAAATCAGCGCCCTGCAGGCCGGCGGCGCGCGCCCGCCGGTCTTTCTTATTCCCGACGCCGGAATGGAAGGTTCCATCTTTGCCGACCTGGCCCGGGAATTGGGCTCGGACCAGCCCTGTTTTGCCCTGCAGGTGCGGGCTCTGTCGGCTGTTTCCAGCCAACCGGCCGACGTGCCGGAAGCCGCCCGCCTCCTGGCCGAGGAAATCGTCGCGATCGCTCCGGCCGGTCCCTGCGTCCTTGGTGGCCGCGGCTTTGGCGTCGTCCTTGCGTGGGAAACCGCGCGCGAGCTCGCGGCGCGAGGGCGGACGGTTTCGCATCTGGCGGTGATGGGGCCGCCGCCCGCCGCCTTTTTTGCCCGGGAAGAAAGCGGCCCGGCGCCTTCGTATCGCTTGGTGAAGCCGGACGTGACCTCCGGCGGAATGTTCGGCCGCCTCTTTAAGAAAAGCCGCGGCGACGAAAAGGGCGTGACCAAGGAGCTGCGCCAGACCCGCGAAAAACTCGGTGAGGCCCGGCTCGGTCCGGCGGCCTGCCCGGTCGCCCTATTTGCCGCCAACGGCGCCTACTTACCCTGGCAGGAACTGTCGCCGTCCGGCTGCGCGGTGTTTCCGCCCGATGAAGCCGCGGCCAGATTATCCAGTTTGCTCGCACCATGAACGCTGCGCCCATCTCCTCCATCGTCGAAGGTCCGGCCGTGTCCGAGACCGACGGGGGAGCGTTGTCGCTGCCCGCGGGTCATCCG
>JBEKQH010000368.1:0-2836 GCA_049519915.1 Opitutaceae bacterium | reverse complement strand
ACAGTAGGGAACTGCGGGAAAAACGGCCTCCAGGTTTTCGCGGATGGCTTTGGGCCGTCCGGGCAGATTGACCATCAGGGTGGTCCCGCGGATGCCGGCCATGGCTCGCGAGAGAATCGCAGTGGGCACGAATTTCAGCGAGCTGGCGCGCATGAGTTCGCCGAAGCCGGGCAGCATTTTAGTGCACACCGCGGCGGTGGCCTCGGGGGTGAGGTCGCGTGGTGCCGGGCCGGTGCCGCCGGTGGTGATGACGAGGCAGCAGCCGGCTTCGTCGGCCAGACGGCGCAGCTCGGTTTCGATGACCGCCTGGTCGTCGGGAACGATTTTGTAGTCGACCTCGAAAGGCGTCGAAAGCCATGCGCGTAGCAACGCAACGGCGGCCTGGCCGGGCGTGTCGGCATAGACGCCGGCCGCGGCCCGATCGGAAATGTTGAGCACGCCAATTTTGACGGTCATGGAATGGAGTGATTCAGAAGCCGGGAAGCCAAGAATGAAACCCAAAATTCATGGCTTCATGGTTTCCAATTAAACATCTGAGCTCGGGAAATTTTTAAATCAAACGGATAGGATAATTCGGAAGCCAAGAAGCCAAGAATCCAGGAATCCAGGAATCCAGGAATAAAGGGCTGCCTTTATGGCTTCCGGGCTTCCTCCTTAAATTTATCGATAATCTCCGCTGGGGTCGTGCCTTGGGCCCGCAGGGTGCGCAGGCTGAGTCCATCGTGGCGCTTGGCCAGCCGGACCCCATTTTGGTCGGTCATGAGCTCGCAGTGATAATAGGCGGGCGGTGTCAGACCGAGCGCCTGGTAGAGCAGGAGCTGCCGGAAGGTCGATCGAACAAGATCGGCGCCGCGCACCACCTCCGTGATGCGCATGCCGGCGTCATCCACCATGCAGGCAAGCTGGTAGCTCGGCACGTCGTCCTTGCGCCAAACGAGGAAGTCGCCGAAGTCGCGTCCGGCCACGGCGCGCTGCGGGCCGAGGCGGCCGTCGACGAACGATACCGCCAGGCCATCGGGTACGCGCAGGCGCCAATGGACGGAGATTTTCTCGCCGAGCGGCGGCAACGGCGCATTGGCCGGCGGCCGGAATTGAGCCGGATAGACCGGTTCGTCGTTTTCCCCGTTTTCGTGCGGCGCGCTCGCAGCCTCGAGCACATCGCGACGGGAGCGGGTACAAGGGAAAATCAGCCGCTCCGCGTGAAGCTTTTCCAATGCGGCGCGGTAGAATGGGCGGCGTTCGCTTTGATTATAGGGCGCAAAGGGTCCGCCGAGGTCGGGCCCTTCCTGCCAGGCCAAGCCTAGCCAACGCAGGTCTTCGAGCATCGTCTCCACAAAATCCAGCCGGAAGCGCATGGCATCGAGGTCCTCGTTGCGCAAGATCAGGGCGCCGCCGGCGGCACGGGCGCGTTCGGCGGCGATCCAGAAGGTGCGCGCATGACCTAGATGGAGATGACCGGTGGGCGAGGGCGCGAGGCGCCCGCGATATGGAAGATTATTAACCACAAATTCTGCGGAGGTTAAACCGCAAATGGACGCAAATAAACGCGAATTAAAGCAGATTCGTCTTATGCATTTCGGTGTATTCAGCCGCAATCATTCGCGTGAATTCGCGGTTGAAAAACCTGACAGGGAAATTATTGGCGTGAGTTCCGGCTTATTCGCGGTTGAAAATTCTCCATGCCTAAGAATTCATTTCAAAACTCAAAATGAGCATCGTTTGGCAGGAAAGCCTTCGCCGCCAGGCGGGTCGCGAGCGGGGTATGCCCAGAGGGCCTATCCCCTCGCGACTCAACGCCGCGCCGAGGGCTTTCGCCTGCCAAACCCTTCGGGTGGCAGATTTGTTGGGCGAGGAGCAGCGTTGTCGCCGGGGGCAAGCCTCTTTGAGGATCGCTCCCTCGGCTACGCCTTGCTCCTCGCCAAAACTCAGCCACGCTGCTCGTTTTGAATTTTGAAATGAATTCTAAGCTGCTCTGCGTTTACTGTTCGTCCAGCGAACTGATCGATACGAAATACCATGCGGTGGCCAAGGAGCTCGGACGCGGGATGACCGCGCGCGGTTGGGGCCTGGTTTATGGCGGCGGGCGGGTCGGGCTGATGGGCGTGCTGGCCCGCACGGTCAAAGCGGGCGGCGGGTATGTCGTGGGCGTCATCCCCGATTTCATGAAATCGCGCGAGCTCGCCTACACCGAGGCGGACGAGCTTTTGACCGTGTCGACGATGCGCGAACGCAAACGCCTGATGGAGGAGCGCGCCTCGGCGTTTGTGGCGTTGCCGGGCGGTCTCGGCACATTGGAGGAATTCTCCGAAATCGTAACTCTTCGTTATCTTAACCGGCTGAATAAACCGATCGTGCTGGTGAACCAGGACGATTTTTACGACGACCTGCTGAAATTTTTCACGCGCGTGCTGAGCGAACGGTTCATGTCGCCGGAGGTGCACGATCTGTTTGCGGTGGCTAAAACCATCGACGACGTCTGGCGGCAGCTTGACCAACCCCCGTCGTTTAAGCCCGACGCGTTATGGCAGTGAACCACCATGCCCGCAACCAACCAACGGGTTTTAAGATCCAGTTCCTAGCCGTCCTTACTTGAGCGCTTCGGCGATCGCCTTGAAGGTCGCGCTATCCGCCGTCGTGACTTTGCGGTTGGCCTTGAAGAGCTTGTCGCAAAAACCGAGCGCAATTTCCCGGCTCTGGGGAGAGTCAAGCCGCCGCCGGGCCTCCTGCAGAAAATTGGACCCTCCTTCTTCTTGTTCGATCGCATTGCGAACGACGCCGATGGATTTGTCGACGTAGTAGTCGAAACTCGTGTTGTGATCCCAGTCCAATTTGGATT
>JBEKQH010000367.1:0-2860 GCA_049519915.1 Opitutaceae bacterium | reverse complement strand
CTACCGCAACAAAATCATTCACGAACGCATCAAGTTCATCGCGCGCTGGAACCTCACTTTCCTCTTTGTCGATATCTGCTTCAACGTCCTGCCCGCGCTCAAGGATGCCGGCGGCACGCCGCAGCCCTTCCTGCAGTCCGCACTGCTTTGGTCCGTCACCTCGATTCTCGGCATCGGCGGCGTGTGCGTCTGGGCCTACCTGAAGAGCTTTCCCACGGCCAAACTCATCCCGATTTGCGATCCGCGTATTGTCGAGTCCCTCACCTACCATGAGCCTTCCGCCTGACGCCCATTCCGTCTCGAGCCCCGCCCAGCCGTCGGTCCCGTGGATTTCCGTAGCCGCGGTCTTCGGCTGTTTTGCGCTTTTCCTGCTCATCATTTATATCGCCTATCTTCCGCAACGGGAGGCGACCGCCGAGGCCGATCTCACGCAAGTGGCGCCCGATGATCGTTGGCAGTATTCGCCCGAAGGCCGGGCGGACCGGCTCAAGGAGCTGCGGGCCAGTGAGCAGACCGAACTGACGAGCTACGGTTGGATCGATCAAAAGGCGGGTGTCGTCCGTCTGCCGATCGATCGCGCGATGGAGCTGACCGTGCAGTCGCTCCAGGCCAAGAAATAGCCCCGGGCGTTTCCCGTGTTTCCGTGATGACCGCTTCTTCGCCCTCCAACGCCCAGCCGGACGTCCGTGCCATCGACGCCTCGGCGCGCGGCCCGTTGCTGTGTCTGGTCGGCTCGGCCATTCTCTGGCTTGTCGTTGGCGGCGTGCTCGCGCTCATCGCCTCCATCCAGTTGCACACGCCGGGGTTTCTCAACGATTGCGCATTCTTTACCTATGGCCGGATGCAAGCCGCGCAAGAAACGGTTTTCGTTTACGGCTGGACCATCAATGCCGGCCTGGCCATTGGGCTCTGGCTGCTGGCGCGGCTGGGTGGAGCGCCGCTGCGGGGCGCCGGTCTGGCCCTCGTCGGCGCGATTTTCTGGAACCTTGCTCTGACGGTCGGTGTGGCCGGCATCCTGGCGGGCGACTTGACCGGAATCGTCTTCCTGCAACTGCCGGCTTACGTCCAGCCTCTCATGCTGGTCGCTTACGCCGCGGTCGCTGCTGCGGGTGTGCTGGCTTGGACCGGCCGGCGCAAGGCCTTCACGTTTGCCACCCAGTGGTACGCGGTGGCGGCACTTTTCATTTTTCCTTGGGCCTTTTCCGTCGCGCAGGTCACACTCCTGTTTGCGCCGGTGCACGGGACCTTGCAGGCCGTGGTCGCCTCGTGGTTCGGACAGAACCTCAGTGCGCTCGTGCTCGCGCCGTTTGCTCTGGCGGCGGCTTATTATCTGCTCCCTAAAATTTCCGGGCGCCCCATTCATCATTACGATTACGCCGGGCATGCTTTCTGGGTGCTGATCGTCATCGGCGGCTGGGCGGGGGGGCGCCATTTGATCGGCGGTCCCGTGCCGGCCTGGGTGTCGACGACGGGCATCATTGCGAGCGTGTTGTTGCTGTTTCACTATCTGGTCGTCGCGGTCAATCTCGGCGGAGTGTTCAGCCTGAGGGGCAGCGTGGCCGTGCGCTTCGTCGCGGTGGGCGTGTTGGCCTATCTGCTGGGCGGCGCGCTCAACGCCGCGACCTCCATCCGCGGCGTGGCCCAGTTCACGCAATTCACCTTTGTTTCCGTGGCCCAGACGCAGCTTTTGCTGGGCGGCGCCTTCGCGTTCATCTTTTTCGGCGCGCTTTATTTCCTGGTCCCACGCCTGGCGGGCAAACCTTGGCCTTCGGCCGTGCTTATTCGCGTTCATTTTGCCGTCGGGCTGACCGGCTTGGCTCTCAAGGTGGGAGGTTTATTCGCGGCTGGCTGGATACAGGGAGCCGATCTCAACCGGGCCTCCACTGATTTCGCCACCATCGCCGCTCACCTGCAGATGGGATTGTTCACGGCCACGGCCGGCCAGGCGCTGCTGCTCCTCGGCAGTGTGGCCATGGCGTTCAACTTTGGCTGGCTCCTGCTGGCCCTCGCCCGGCAATCCGCTGCGGAGTTCCTCCAGCCGCCGTCCGCCCAGGAGGTGCCGGCGTCATGAAAAACTCACCGGTCTTTTTTCTTGGCCTTTTTGCGGCGCTGGCGCTTTCGCTGACCGCCCTGGTGTTCGGCACCAATGCGCAATACGGCAGCCTCGCGCCCTATCTTGATCCCGGCGAAGGGGCGGCCTTCCCGCAGGCGGCGCCCGGCCTCGCCGCGCGCGGGCACCTGGTTTACCAGGATCTCGGGTGCGCCGCTTGTCATACGCAACAGGTGCGCCGAGCCGATTTCGGCAGCGACGTGGAACGAGGGTGGGGCGACCGCCAGAGCGTCGCCCGCGATTACGTGCACGAGGATCGCGTGTTGTTGGGTGAGACCCGTATCGGGCCGGACCTGGCCAACTTCGGCGCCCGTGCGGCGGCCAACGGCATCGATGCGACGCGACTTCTGATCGCGTTGCACAATGGCCAGGGCGCAATGCCGGCCTATCCCTTTCTCTTCGAGGAGAGGCGGGTCGTTGGCCAGCGTTCGCCCGATGCGCTCGCGATTCCCGGCTCGCCGGATTACGAGCTTGCGCCCACGCCCCGCGCCGAGGCGCTGGCGGCCTACCTGCTCAGCCTGAAGGCCGACCACACCTATCCTGAAACGCGGCCGCCGGGCAAGCCGGCCACCGCTGCCGTTCCCGGCAAACCCGCCGCGCCGGAGAAAGGAAAGAAATGAGCTCTCCGTCCGAAGATCCCCGTCTCGAGCCGGCCGCTCTGTCCGACGACAGCCTGCTGGAGGCGCATGAAAAGATTTTCACGGAAAAGCCGGATATGCAGGGCGGCTATTCCCCCCTGCCGCTGGCGCT
>JBEKQH010000366.1:0-2866 GCA_049519915.1 Opitutaceae bacterium | reverse complement strand
GCCCTTACGACCCTGGCCGCCGATAGCTTCATCCCGGCCATGCCTCCTCCCGCGGCCGGAACCCCGGCTCTCACGGTTACTCGGGCCGATCCGGCTGCCGTCGAAGCGATGCTGAAAGCCATGCAGTTCGATCAAATGATCGGGAAGATGCTGAATCAGCAAAAACAGGTCGTTCTCAGCCGGATCAAAAGTGCGTTCAATATGGCGAGGACCACGGCCACCCCCGCGCAAGAGCTGGCGGAGGCTGAGACAAAAACCCTGGATAAAGCATGGGTGGGCATGACGCCTGAGGCTATCCACACCGAGGTCGCCCGAATTTACGGTGAAATCTTTACCACGGACGAAGTTCACGCCATCACGAATTTCTACAATTCGCCGGCCGGCCAAGCCTACATCGCCAAACAGCCCACGGTCCAGATAAAGGTCGGCGCCGTGCTCAAGTCCCACCTGGGGCAAGTGGAGGCGACGATCAACGCCAGCACGATGAAATTTTCGGCGGAACAACACGCCAAAGCCAAGGCGGCGGCGGACGCGGCCGCGGCCAGGGCCCGGGCGGAAGGATTGCCGCTGACGACCACCATTTCGGGCGACTGATCTAGTGCTTGCTTGCAGAAATAAACGCTATTTGGCCGGAGCGATTTGAGCCGGCTCTTTCCCGTCCTCAGTCGGCCGGGCGCGGCGCACGATGAGCGCAACGCCAATCGCGATCATAAAGAGCGAATAAAACGTGCCGCGGCTAAGTCCAAGAATGGGTGCGACCCCTTCGTCGGGTTCTCGGAAAACTTCGCAGAAGATGCGCACCAGCGCGTAACCGACGAGAAACTCACCGCTCAGGCGGCCAGGCCGGGTGCGCACGGTGTCGCTTTTCCAGAACCGCCATTGCAGATATGAAAACAGGAGCAGGCCTTCAAGCGCCGCTTCGTAAAGCTGTGACGGATGCCGGGGAAAAATTAGCGGGGTCGGCGTGCCGGGTTCGCTTTGCGGGAATATCACCGCCCACGGTACTCGCGATATTTTCCCCCATAGTTCGCCGTTGATGAAATTCGCGATCCGTCCAAAAAAAAGCCCCGCGGGCGCGGCTGAGACGACAAGATCGGCCACGTGCCAGAAGGGAATTTTGTGGGCGCGGGCAAACCAGGCCAACGCCAGCGCCACTCCGATCATCCCGCCGTGGCTGGCCATGCCGCCCTCCCACACGCGAAAAAATACCAGCGGATGGTGCGACAGCGTGTGAAAATCATAGAGCAAGAAATAGCCCAGCCGTCCGCCGATGAGCACGCCGACCACCAGGGCCGTCATAAGATCGGCGACCTGGGCCGCCGGCACCAGCGAGCGTCCGGCCCGAGCGTAACGATAGAGCAGGCCCATGCCCGCGAAAAAGCCGAGCAGATAAGCCAGCCCATAGTAGCGGATGCCAAAATGGTCGGTAAACCGGATGACAAACGGACTGAGATTATCGACCCAGAAGGCGAGGCAGGGGCGGAAAGCGGTGGAAATCAAGGGAAAGGTGAGAGGAAAAGATGGAGCTGGGCGGAGGGCGAGGGACAAGGATCAGGTGACAGGCAACGGGTGCAAAATCAGGTATCAAGCGACCAGTGATAGGAAAATGAGTCGGCGATCGGCATCATGCTCGTTCTCGTAATCGTTCTCATTCTCGATCCTGGGTCTTTGCAGACCTGATGTTGAAGCGGGAGACCAGGAAGCGGGGAAAATTATTCCGGGTTTCATGGCATCCTTCTTCACTTAACGGGTCTGAGATAAAGATAACGAGAACGAGTGAGAGAATGAGAACATAGGGCTTGCTTTTACGACTTGGCTTGCGGCGGGAAAGGGGTGGTCGGGGCTTCGCCCGCCCGGCGCGGGCGGGCCTGCTTCTGCAACCGCGAGCGGGCAAGTTCGCGCATGTCCACAGCGATGTCGTCTTTCTCGAAAATTTCGCGACCGAGCAGGTGCTCGATCACGTCTTCCATCGTGACGACGCCGGCGGTCGAGCCGAACTCGTCGACGACGACGAGCATTTGCTGGTGGGTTTTCAGAAAGACCTGCAGCGCATTGGCCACGGTCACGGTCTCGGGGATGAATTGAACCTCCTGCATGATTTTTTCGACCAACTCGAAGTCCTGGTCGTTGGCTTTGGCTTTCAGCAGATCTCGCCGGCGTGCGAGACCGGCGATATCGTCGAGGTTTTTGCCATAGACCGGCATGCGGCCGAACGGCAGATTGGGAAATTCCTGGAATACTTCGCCCACGGTGGCATTCCGACGCAGGGCGGTAACGACCGTGCGCGGTGTCATGATTTCCCCCACCCGCACGTCATCGAGTGAGAGCGCGTTGGCGATGATGCTCGATTCGCTCTTGGTCAACGTGCCCTGTTCCGCGCCGCGTTCGGCCAGGAGGATGATTTCCTCGTCGGATTTATAAGCCGACGGCGCCTCGCGGATGATGACGCGCACGATGAGGTTGCAGGCCCACGTAACCGGGCTGAGGGCGCGCCGCAAGGCCGCCAGCGGGATGACGACGGCGGGCTGCAGCGACCGCCGATAGGCGACCCCGATGTTTTTTGGGATCACCTCGGAAAAGACCAGCATCACGAGGGTGAGCCCGCCGATGATGAGGCCGAGCGCCAGATTGTCGAACTGCCGGGCGGCGAGCGCGCCGACCATGACGGATCCGAGCGTGGTGGCGATGGTGTTGAGGGCGAGCAGGGCGGCCAGCGTTTCGTCGAGGCCGGCGCGCAGCTTCTCGAGCTGCAGGCCGCGGATGGGCGCGGTGCGTTTGAGCGACTCGACTTCGGCCACAGTCGTGCTCAGCACCATGGCTTCGAAAAGGGAACAGGCGGCCGAGACGGCGAGCGTGGCGAGAGCGG
>JBEKQH010000365.1:0-4133 GCA_049519915.1 Opitutaceae bacterium | reverse complement strand
CCCAGCCGCCGAATTTCGCAAGCGTGAGCAGGACGATCCCGAGAAGCAGCGCAATTCGCCAGTCAGGCGGCAGGAGGTCGTGGAAACTCCAGAAACATGCGCCCATTCCAAACGCCACGACGTATTCCATCGGGCCAAGGGCCACGAATGTTGGCACGAGCGGGTACGGCGCCCCACCAAGAACCATCCTAACCCAGTAGAAAGCACAAAGGCCGGCCGTCAGCAGCAAGAGATAAATTCGTTTCCCCTTCAGCGCGCCGCACAAACCCATGACAAGCACGGTAAGATAACACATGAATTCAAGCGCCAAAGACCATAGCGCCCCGTCAAGCGCATCCGGATTTGGCGGTAAGCCGATCTTCCAGGCTCTGATTTGCAGCCCTGCGTTGACAACGATATAGTGAAAGGCGCCGTCCGATCCAAACCACGGGTAGGCCGAGAGGCCACCCGTGGCCAGAAGGCAAATAACAGGGGCTATCACGAGGGCCGTGATCAACAGGTTGGCGTAAAATGCCGGAAAGATTCGAAGGATCCTGCGGCGAAGATATGACCAAGCTGAGCTTGAGCGCGAAAAGCTGGCGGTGACAAGAAAACCGCTGATCGCAAAAAACCCCAACACACCGACCACGCCGAGATTTACCTGGCCGCGGGATAATGCCGTGATCCCATCGACCCCGAAACCGCCAATTAAACGAGCATGAACCCACAGGACCATCCCTGCAAAAAGGAGACGCAGCAAATCAAAGCAATTCTGCGGCGCAGGGTTAGAGTCAACTGCGGTAGGCATAGAACCAAAATCATCCGCAGTAGAGAAAGCATCTTTGGAAGAGACCACAGCCCACTGAATCGGAGAAATCGCACGACACGAGAAAAAAGGCTGTAAGGTTGCCCTGGGGGATGTCCCAGGCGTCGTTAAAAGTTTGGATAGATGGATGGCGGTATAGAGATTGGTTTCAGGGATTGGTGGATCCCAGGATTCAGGATTCAAGGGACAGGTTGAAAAGGCCAAGGGAGCATAGGTTTCAGAGGAATTTATTGAATCGCGAAGTCGTCGGACTTGGCGAGATCGTCCCAACGGGCTGATCGGGCGTCATTCTGGCAAAAACCCGAAGGAAATTCGCTCTATTTATCCCAAAGCAAACGCGGTTCTCCGCAGCGCCTATCTCTTTTTAAACGAGGTGGCGACAGCGGCGAAGCGCCAACAAGGCTCCGCATCCCAATAAGTCCGGTAAGAGATGCGGTTCGGTTCGCTTTCGCCGACCGCTCTGTTGCCGGTATTTATTCAGTTGTTCCTCGATAAATATCTTCCCCCAGAACGGCGCCAGAAGTGAAGTAGGTCAGCCGGTGCCGGAGAGCCGAGCGCAAAAGCCGTAGGTTGGGTCTTGCCTGGCGATAGTAATTCGGTTTCCCGCCGAATCTTGAGATCTTTTATTACTATAAAGTAGCCTGATTTATATTTATTGGATTAGCGATAAGCCGGTTGACCGTTGTTTTAGATACTATTGCCCTCTCGTGTTTTTCAGTTTGCCAGCTTCAATCGCTTGGACGGCAAGCCGAGTCGTTCAAAGCTTCCGCCAGGTTCAGCTCCGGTTCTTCCTCAGTCAGAACTTGTCGGAGAATCGCATTCCTCTCCTATGAAAATCCAAATCCCGCTTCGTCTCACATCCTCTTGCTACACACGCGCGCCGTTCCGCTCGCGTTTTCGGTCGCTCGGTATTGCTGTCTTGTCGGCTTTGCTGGCCGCGCGGGCCTTTGCCCAAACCGGCGCAACCGTCTGGCCATCCTCCTCTTCCTTCACCGGAAGCGTCCATTCACTGGGCACCGGGAACACTGGATATGTGACCACCGATTTTGATGTCACACCCGCCACCGCCGCCATCAACGGCGTGATCGGCTACGCCGGGACCTCGGTCAAAATTTCGGGTTACCCGAGCTCCGCGCTCGCTGTCCGGCTGAACACCACCAACACATTCGACGTGCGCAATGGCGCCAATTACGCGGCGCTGGTTGCCGTTCCTTACGTTCCTAAATCGACCTACCACGTAAAAGTCGCAGTCGATTTTGCGGATAAGCTCTACAGCGTGTGGATCACGCCGCCGGGCGGGCTCGCGACCCAGATTGCGGCCGATTACGCTTTCCGGCCCGACGCGCCGGCCACCAGCGATCTGGGTCAAATCGGCCTCGTTTCGCCCAGCAACAGCCAATTTTCCGTCGCCAATCACGCGGTTCAGGTCGCGCCGCCCGCACCGGCTGCGACCATGCTTTTCCATGATGGCTTTGAGTCGAACAATTTCACGGCCGGCGGCTGGACGAACAACGGCGCCACCGTGCAAACGAGCGTCAGGTACGCCGGCACCCATGCTGCCCTCTTCAACAAGTCCGCCTCGATTTCCAAGAATGTCACCACCGAAGGCTGGACCGGCATCCAAGTCAGCTATGCGCGCGACGTGATTCCGACCAGTTCGACCACACATTTTATCGCCGAATGGTACAATGGCAGTATCTGGCAGACGTTGGAGGACGTGACGGCCAAGAGCGGATGGACCGTTCGCACTTTTGTGCTGTCACCGGAATCGGTCGATAATCCTTCCTTTGCCTTGCGTTTTCGTGTCAGTGGCTACGGATCGTCGGACTATGCCTATGTCGATGAGGTCACCGTCACCTCCGCCGGGCAGAATGTGGCTTTGAATGGCGGATTCGAAATGGGCTCTTTGGCGGACTGGTACCCCACGGCATGGGCGCAGACCTCCACCTATGCTTGCGAAAGCGGCACCGGCCTGGGTGGAACCCACTGCGCCAGCATTCAATCCCTCGCCGCCAACGACGCCGCCTTGTGCCAGGATCTCCAGCTTACGCCAGGAGAGGCTTNGCGCCTGGATTAAAGGGGACAGCATCACCGTTGTTAACTCGGAGTCCGACGAGGCGATCGGTGCGAACCTCTGCCAGTTCAACACCTGGTCCTACAGCAGCGACAATTTGGTCGGAACTTTCCCCTGGACGCAGGAAAAACTGACGATCTTTGCCCCCGCGGACGGCAGCAAGGTCACGATTGGCGCCCGCCTCGGCTACTGGGACAGCACGGATACGGGCAAGGCCTGGTTCGACAACATCGTCGTCGCGCCGATGGGCAACCGCCGGGAAAGCAGCCATTTTATTTTCGACCTGGAGCGAGCCGACACCGCCGCCTTCACCAGCACGAACTACGATCGCTGGCTCGCACACCTCGACAACGTATATTTCGAATATGCGGACCTGGTCGGCGGCGTGCCTTATGGCGGAGCCAAAATCGGCGTCCTCTCCACTTACCAATATTGCGGCGGATGGGCGGTCGACGGCAATCCGATCCAGTGGACGGAGGCCTACGTCTCCGGCGAGTTGGCCACCTGCAACGCCGGCGACAACTGGTCCTTTGGCATCATGCACGAGATCGGGCATGATTTCGACATCGGAGGCTGGAACTGGGCGCCGGAATTCTTCGCCAATTTCAAGATGTACCACGGGGTTGAGGTGCTGAACGCCAACGTCTTTATGAACAACGTTTGGTACGTCGGTCCGCAATTGGCGACTTATTATGAGACCGACTCCCCTGCGAGCTACAGCAAGACCATCGCCCAGGGACAATTTTCTTACGACGCCCTTATCTACTGCTTCATTCGAATCAAAAACCAGATTGGCTGGGCTCCCTTCAAGAGCACGTTCCGCTACTATCTCAGCTCCGGTGCCGCGCCGGCCCGGCATATCGATAACTTTAATCTGTTCCTCGACAAACTGACCGCATACTCCGGCTACGACGTACGATCGACTTTCCTTCCTGGAGAGCTGCAAACGTGCGTCAATGCCATCAGCGCGGAAAATTAACCGGTCGCGACCTCATCGTGGATCAATCCCGCCTTTTCGCAGGATTGATCCACCCTACTCACTTTTTTCAACCTGTCCCTTAATTTTCCTTTTCGACACGGGCCTTGCGGCGCGAGTCAATGCGCGTGCGGAGGATGGCAGTTTTCATATGTCGAGCGTTAAAGATGTTGCCCGGCTAAAGCCGGGGCGATGGCCATAGCTATTGCCACTGTCGCCTGGTTCGGCTTCATCGTCCTTTTATAATCACAATCGGCGTGGACATATGCCACCCTCGC
>JBEKQH010000364.1:0-2874 GCA_049519915.1 Opitutaceae bacterium | reverse complement strand
TCGCGCGCGTCGTGCAGACGGCCGTTCGTATTGGCTTGAATATAAGGTGTAGACATCGTTAGGCGGAAGATCCGCGCAAATCGAGTTCTGGCAAACAAAAAGCCCCGCCAAAACAGGGCGGGGCAAAAGTAAAACATCCTCGGCGATTATTTTTTGCGTGCTTTAACCAGCCCGAGTTCCTTCTTGATATTTTGGACGCTGGGCAAGGAGATGCCAAGCGTCTTGGCGATTTCCGTGCCGGTCTTTTCCGCTTCGACCATGCTCTTTAGCTTTTGCTTCATTTCCGGCGTGATCTTGGCCCGCTTGCGTTTTCTTTTGCCAACAGGTTTCGCCGCCGGGCCCGGACGTTTGGCGCCGGCCGACGCCTTGATGGCCTTGATCAAGGCCTGGGGCGTTTCGAAACCATAAGTTTTATGCAGAGCGGACAGATCGTGTTTCAGCTGTTCGTCGATTGCCTTCTTAAGCGCATCAACTTTCGACTGATACTCGTTAAGTTGTTTAATTTTTTCGGTTACCATAGGTAATACATACACAAATCAGCAACATGCTTTATACAAGTTAATTTTCTCGCCTAAAGACAACGGCGCCCGCCGGCCGGCCACATTTTATTTGATTAAAATATCCCCTTGTCGCCATTGATAATCCATAAGCCGTTGATTTCCGAGCCCTTCTAAACAGAAAAAAGTTCCCGGGTTATTGCCATTATATAGCAATTCACGACGAACGCCGCTTCCCGCTTTTTATAGCATCGACGCCGTTCGCAACGGACCGCCCTAAATCGTCATCGCATGGTAGCCGCCGTCGACCACCATCTCGGTGCCGGTGATGAAACCGCCGGCGGCCTCGCTGGCCAGCAACAAGGCCACTCCGGCCAGTTCCCGCGCCTCGCCAAAACGTTTCATCGGGGTATGTCCCATGATCGCGGCCACCCGGTCGGGGGTAAGCACTTTGCGATTTTGCTCGGCCGGAAAAAATCCCGGGACGAGGACGTTTACGCGCACCCGTTTGGGTGCCCATTCGCGCGCGAGGTTCTTCGTAAGATTGTGCACGGCCGCCTTGCTCGCCGAATAGGTGAACACCCGGGACAACGGGACCAAGCCAGACATCGAACCGAGGTTGATGATCGAACCGCCTTCTCCCCGATCGACGAGATATTTTCCGAAAACCTGGCAGCCCAGGAAAACACCCTTCACGTTCACGCGCATGATGCGCTCGAACTCCTCTTCGCTAATATCGAAAAAGGGCGTCGGCGAATTCGTTCCCGCGCCGTTGATGACGATGTCCACGCGCTTGGACCGGGTTAGGACGGCGGCCAACAACGCTTCCAGGCCCGACTTGTTGTCTGCCTCGGCCGACAAGAAATAGGCCCGGCCGCCTTGGGCGTGGATCTTTTCGAGCCGCACCTTGGCTTTCTCCTCGTTGCGGCCGACCAGCACGACCTCCGCGCCCGCGCCGGCCAGCGCTTCGGCCATGGCGCCGCACAACTCGCCAGTGCCGCCGATAACGACGGCGACCTTGCCATTGAGTGAAAATAATGCCGAGAGGTAATCAGGTGGATTCATGGAAAGAATCATGCAAGCCAAGAGCGGCGCCGCTTGGCAATGCGAAATCGACGCGCTGGGAAAAACGGTCACGGATCCCCCTTTTGAATTAGGAAGCCGTGAACCCGGGAAAGGAACAAAATTTCCCGGCTTCCGGGCTTCCTAATTAATCCGGGCTTGGATTGAAAGGGGTGCTCGGGAATACTTGCGAATGCCGCCAGCTTGCGAAAAAATAGACCGATATGGCCCGCATTCCGCTCGAAGACGATTTTAACGACGTCATCAACAAGGCTCAGCGCGGCCGCAAGCTCTCCAACGAACAGCTGGCCGCCCAGGCCGGCGTCACCCTGGAGGCGCTGGAAGCCGTCAAACAGGGGGATCCCGCCCTGCCGACCCTCCGCCGGGTCGCCCCGCCGCTGGGCCTTTCGCCCGGTGCGCTGGAAGCGCTCGCCCAAAAAGCCTGGTATCCCGAACAGCCCGTGTTCCCACACGGTTTTGCGATGTTCAATACCTACTATCCGCACGAAGGGATCAGCCTCGATATCCGCGTCAACAGCTACCTCGTTTGGGATGCTCGAACGCGCACCGCCGCCGCCTTCGACACCGGCGCGAACTGTTTCCGCATGCTGGAGCTCGTCAAAAGCGAGAAGCTCGTCCTTCTATATGTATTTCTCACCCACACCCACGAGGACCATGTGGCCGATCTGGACCGGCTGGCCTGCACGTCCGGCGCCACGGTTTGGGCGAGCGAACTCGAACCCGCGCCTTTTCACGGTTCGTTGCGTTTCAAGGAGAACTCCAGTTTTACCATGGGTGGAATCGCCATCAAGACGTTGCTCACGTCCGGCCACTCGCCCGGCCAGACAACCTATTTTATCACCGGCTTGAGCTGGCCGCTCGCCATCGTCGGCGATTCGCTCTTTGCCAGCTCGATCGGCGGCAGCGAAGACCATTTTGCGGAACAATACGACAATGACCGGAAAAAGATCTTTGCCCTGCCCCGCGATACCGTAATCGCCCCCGGCCACGGTCCCCTCACCACGGTGGCCCAGGAATTGAAGCACAACCCGTTTTTCGCGCACGAACCGGCGCCTAAAAAGACGAATGCCTGATTTCTGGGCTTTGGGGAGTGGAGGCTAAGTTGAAGCGGGAAGCCAAGAAGCCCGGAACACAAAGGCGCCCTTCGTGGCTTCAGGCTTCCTCCTTTCTCCATCCCAAGATCGCCGAACCTAATTCAACGCTTGCGGGCGTCCTTTTTTCCTGCAATTTCCGACTTCCTGTTTAGGGCGCGGTAGCCAAGTGGTAAGGCCGAGGTCTGCAAAACCTCTATGCG
>JBEKQH010000363.1:0-2896 GCA_049519915.1 Opitutaceae bacterium | reverse complement strand
CGATCCGGAGCCGCTGCCGCCCGATCACCCGCTCTGGACGGCGCCGAACTGCTTCATCACCTCGCATACGGCGGGCGGACGGTACGACCAGGGGGAGGCGTTGGTGCGCCATTTTTTGGCCAATTTTCAGGCTTATACGCAGGGCGGCCCACTGACCGACCGCGTGATGTAGGTGGCCTCCCAACGGCCGCGAATTTTCGCAGACCTTCACCGCAAAGGCACAAGGGACACGGCGGCCGATTCCCAAAATTATCTGGGTAAGCAAGAAACCCAAAGGCCCGGCCGGGAGGCATCGTTTTGGGCGATTTCGAAAAAAAACGCCAATGGCGGGAATAAAGGTGGGCCCGCGGTTTTCTCATACCAGATACATGCATTGCGTAATACTTATAAGGCCTATTACTAAGATTGATTTGGCCCAATTCCAGCTTGGCATCCAAGCCGCTGTTTTAGCGTTATCCTTTCGTTTTTGAATTTCTCTCTTTGTTGGCTGTTTCCGGCATGTCGCCGGCCGCAGGCCAATCAGAACCAACCCGATAAGCTATGAATAAATCCACCAGAACGATCCTCGCCTGTGCCGCAGTGGCCGGGCTTTATTCGGGCGCCTTCGCCCTCAAAGCGCATGCCTCCGTCAACCCGGGCAGCGCCATCGTCAACGACGACAGCAGCAGCACCACCCATTCCTGCAAGGGGCAGAACGCCTGCAAGGGCCAGGGCGGTTGTTCGGCCGGCGACAACGGTTGCAAAGGCAAGAACAGCTGCAAAGGCCACGGCGGTTGCAAGAGCTGAACTCGGCCTGTTTATCCGGCGGCACGGGTGCCGTCGTTTCAATCTTGCGCCGGGAGCCGGGCTTGAGGCCGGCTCCCGGTTTCCATTCCGCCAAGACATTGCCCCTTCGATTTTTCAAGCGAGTCGAGAGGGTTTTTTCCCCTACGCCAGTCCGGCCGTCGATTTGATTCGGCCCTTCACCTTTTCAGTCCTTCAGCCTTTCCCTCCATGCCGGCCAATCGTTTCAACGCTTTCACCGATTACGGCATCGGCATTGGCCTGCGAGTGCCCCACTACCGGCACATTCTGGAAAAAAAACCGGTGGTGGACTGGTTTGAAATCATCTCGGAGAACTTCATGGTCGATGGCGGGCGTCCGCTGGAGGTGCTCGACCGGATCTTGGAGCAATACCGCGTGGTGCAGCATGGGGTTTCGATGTATTTCGGCTCGGCCGATCCGCTCGACCGCACCCATCTGAAAAAGCTCAAGACGCTGGTCAAGCGGACCAAGACCCCCTGGCTCTCCGACCACCTCTGCTGGGGCAGCGTGGACGGCACCTACACGCACGATCTGTTGCCCATGCCCTATACTTTTGCCGCCGCCAAACGCACCGCCCAAAAGATCCGTCAGGTGCGCGACTACCTGGAGGTGCCCATTTGCGTCGAGAACGTCAGCAGTTACGCCGAGTTTCACGTCTCGGAAATGACCGAATGGGAATTTCTCACCGAGGTTGTCGAACGGGCCGACTGCGGCATTCTTCTCGACGTGAACAATATTTACGTCTCGTCGAAAAACCACGGCTTCAATCCCTACGATTATGTCAATGGCGTCCCCGCCGATCGCGTCGGCCAGATCCACGTCGCCGGCCATACGAAATTCGAGAAATACATTCTCGATACGCACGACCATCCGGTGCTCGACCCGGTGTGGAAACTGTACGCGCGGGCCGTGGGCCGGTGCGGTGTCACCGCCACCCTGCTTGAGTGGGACGACAAAATCCCTTCGTTTCAGGAAGTGCATGACGAGGCGCTCAAGGCCAACGAATTCATCGACGGAGCGCGCGCCGAAAAGATGGCCAACGTTTAGACAAAATGAACCGAATGAACAAAAGGGATCCCGTCCCGATGGCGCTTGTTTCTCATTCCGTGAATTCCGTTTATTCGGTCTAAATCCATGTCGTTCGTCCGCCGCAAACTTCCGGCCCGCTCGCGCGGCACACGCGATCTGAAATCGCTGCAACGTCTGATGACGTCCGCCTTGATGCGCCCGCTCACGGCGGACAGCCGGCTGCAACGCCGCTGGACCGACGGGCGCGCGATGCGGACTGTGGCCGCGAGTTTCATCAAGCCCAACGACCGCCTCACCTCATTGGAGCGCCTCGAAATCTATGCCCGCTGCTATTGGTTCCGGCTGCTGGACTGCGTGTATGACGAATGTCCCGGCTTGCGCGCTGTGCTCGGCGAAAAAAAATTCATGCGTCTGGCCGAGGCTTACCTGGCCAGATATCCCTCGCGCTCATTCACCATGCGCAACCTCTGCCGCCGTCTCGACAAATTTATCCATGAAGAGCCGCGCCTGACGGCGCCGCATACCGCACTGGCGCGCGCGGTCGCGCGCTTCGAATGGGCGCAGGTCGTGGCCTTCGACGGTGAGAGCCGGCCCGCGCTGACCGCCGACGACATGGCCGACCGTCCGCCGACGCGCTTGCGCCTAGGCCTGCAACCCTATCTTTCGCTGCTGGCCCTCGATTATGCCGTTGACGATTATGTCGTGGCCGTGAAAAAGGACGGCGCGCTCCGGTCCGATGCCAGCCATACCCCCAACGCCGCGCCCCGCGCGGCCAAGCTCCGTCTTGCGCCGCTGCCCGGGCGCGGGCGGGTCTATGTCGCGGTGCATCGCTACGACAACCGGATCTATTTCAAACGTCTGGAAGCCGCCGCCTACCGCGTCCTCCGCGCGCTGCAAACCGGCCGGACCATTGCGCAGGCCGTCGCCGCCGCCCGAGGACTTTCGCCGGAAAAAATCCAGTCGTGGTTTAAGAACTGGGTCGAACTCGGCTGGTTCTGCCGTCCGGCGTGAGCGCGTGGGCGCGCGCAAATCATAAACGCCAGGGTTCAAACGCCAAAAAAAT
>JBEKQH010000362.1:0-2897 GCA_049519915.1 Opitutaceae bacterium | reverse complement strand
GGCCTCTGCTTTTTCCTTTTGGCCGGTCTGTGCGTAGGCGTGGGCCAGCAAGGCTGGGGCGCGGCGGAAGTCGTAGGCGGGGTCTTTCGCGACTACGCGTTCGAGGTCAGGGAGTGCGGCGGCGACATCGCCGAGCTGGAGGGCGCAGACGCCGCGGCGGTAGAAGGTATCGAGCGTGTCGATGCGCGCGGCGATGGCTTTGTCGAAGGCGGAGCGGGCAAGTTGCAGCTTGCCGTCGTCCATGTAGAGGTTGCCCAGCTCTTCAAAATTGCCGGCCGAGGGATTGTCGTGGAGGTCGATGTTGAGCTGATTGATCCGCTTGCGGCGCGGGAAGACCTTGAAGGACTCGCGCGCCAGGCCGATGTCGGGAACGGCTTCAATGAGCAGATAGAGGACTGCGCCGATGGCGCCGAGGAAGATGATGAGGTACAGCCAATACCAGTTGGGCCGGCGGCGGAAGAAGTGGATCAGGGCGGCGGCTTGCAGCAGCAGACCCCAAGGGTAAAACAGGTGGCTCAGGATGCCCATTCGGTGTTGGTCTCAACGCTAGTTTACGCGACGCTGGGGTTGAAGTGCGGTGCTAACAACCATTGCGCCTCTGGCGCGGGCCGCGTGGTTCGTGCTTTCCGAGCCATGAAGCGATGGGACTGCTTCATGGGTGGGGCACCGGCGATCGGTGCAAGGGCGCGGTCATGCAGATCGTCAACGATATGAGTCATCGCGGTGAATGACGAACTCGGGATAGGCGCCGCCGCCTAGCTCGTGCAGGTCCATGCCGATGCGCTCGCCGTCGGCGTCGACGCGGAAGGGGACGGCGCGGTTGAGCAGCCAGAAGAGCAGGTAGGCGAGCGGCAGGATGAGGCCCAGCAGAGCGGCGATGCCGACCAGCTGGGCCGTCAACTGCCCGGCCGGCGCGGCGAAGAGGCCGGCGGCGATGAGTCCCCACAGGCCGCCTGCGCCGTGGACGGTGATGGCGCCCGAGGGGTCGTCAATGGAGACGGCCAGCTCCAGCACTTCCACCAGCAGCGGGGTGAGGATGCCGGCGACGATGCCGATGAACAGCGCCGCGAGCGGCGAGACGACGGCGGCGCTGGCGCTGGAAGCGACCAGGCCGGTGAGCCATCCGTTGGCGCAGAGGCTGGCGTCGGGCTTGCCAAAGCGGTAGCGGGTGACGGCGAGCGTGGCTGCGACGGCGCCGGAGGCAGAGAGCAGGGTGTTGATGGCGGTGACCGGCAGGGAAGCGAGCGGGGCGTGCATCCAGAGAACGGCGCCGGCGAGATTGAATGCGACCCAGCCGGCCAGGGCCAGCAGGCAGCCGAAGAGGATGTAGACGGCGTTGTGGCCGGGCATGGCCGTAGCAAAGCCGCCCTGGGGAAACTTGCCGCGGCGGGGGCCGGCAATCCACACCACAGCCAGTGCGCTGAGGCCGCCGAGGACGTGAACGACGCCGGCGCCGGCGGGGTCAAGGAAGCCTGCGCCGAGAGAGAAGTTGACGCCGAGCTGGGAGAGCCAGCCTCCGGCTTCATTGCCGCGGCCGGAAAGAGGGCCGGCCCAGGCCCAGTGCGCGGCGAGCGGGAAGACGACGGCGGCGAGCACCGCGGCGATGGCGCAGCCGGCGGCCAGGCGCAGGCGGTCGGCGCCGGAGCCCCAGGGAATGATGGCGGCGAGAGCGGCGGCGAGGAACCCGAAGAGCAGGCCCAGCTGTGTTTGAGGGGCCGCCGAGCTGAGCCCGGAGAGAAACCACGGACCGGTGCCGAGCCAGTTCCAGGGCTTGCCCGCGGCGTGGAAGATGTGGCCGCCGCCTGTGGTTCCGGCAAAGGCGGCGCCTACTAAGGCAAAGGCGATGGCGGTGACGGCGACGATGGCGAGGTTGCCCAGCAGCGCCTGCGCGGCGGAACGCGAGCGGCCCAGGCCGGTGTTGATGAGCGCCACGCCGGCGATGGCCAGCGGCGCCATGAGCAGAAGAACCAGGACCAGAACGAAGGTGGTTTCAGGAAAGAGGGTGGGCGCGGCGGACGTCATGGGCGGTTCTTTGCCTCCGCTTCCATGTGTCCGCGCACGGATACCACCAGGCCCAGCGCTTCGACAGCCAATCCGCAGAGCACGAAGCCGGTGCGCGCGGCGGCGTTCGAGGGCGGGAACAGGACCAGCGCAGAGAGGGTGAGAAAGAAACCGGCCGGCATGACGAGCAGTCCTGCGAATTTCATGGCGTTTCCTTTTTGAAAACAGCCGGGCGATTGAACAGCCGGGTTGTTGAAACACCCGAGGCACATGCTGCTCAGGCGCCTGAAAATCGGGAAACAAGCGAAGACCCAAGGGCGGAATGAAAGCCGGGGTTGGGCGATTCAAAATGCGAGCGGTCGCGGTGCAGCTTGCGGTGGATTCAAAAAAGCTTGAGCGTCTTTACGGATTCTAATGCATCGGCTTGTTACGATCACGGAGCGCGATCTGCGCCCGATGCTTGCGGCCACGCGGCGGCGCGTAATGCCGCAGTGGATTGATAAGCCCAAACCTTAATTCTTAATTGTGAGTTCTGGAGATGGAAGCGATGAACCTGCTTGACCGATTGGTACAAAACCCGCTTGGAGCCATGGCGGTGCTTGCGTTTGCTGCATTTCTTGAAGCCTGGGGCGACTCGTTTTTCCAGGTGGGCTTTTATCGATCTTCGGGCACGGGGCGGGTGCTGGCCATTGTGGCCGGTGCGGCGGTGCTGGCGGCCTATGGGGCCACGGTCAATGTGCCGCGATGGGACTTCGGCAAGCTGCTGGGCGTCTACGTGGTGTTGTTCTTCCTCATGGCGCAACTGCTGAACAAGGTGCGGTTCCAGCAGTCGCCCACGGTGCCGATCTATGCGGGCGGCGCGCTGATCGTGGCCGGTGGATTGATTGTGGCGTTCT
>JBEKQH010000361.1:0-2900 GCA_049519915.1 Opitutaceae bacterium | reverse complement strand
ATTCGTGCTTCTCGCCCACGTCCTGCACATGCCGGAGCCAGTTGTCGGCCAAGCCCACCCGTTCGCACCTCAACGCCGCGCGCACGCCGCTGCAGCCGTAATGGCCGACCACCATGATATGCTTCACCTTCAGCACATCGACGGCAAATTGGATCACGCTCAAACAATTCAGGTCGGTGTGGACCACGACATTGCCCACGTTGCGGTGGACAAACAGCTCGCCGGGCAGCAATCCGACAATTTCATTGGCCGGCACGCGGCTGTCGGAACAACCGATCCACAGATAGGCCGGCGACTGCTGGCGGGACAATTTGAGAAAAAACTCCGGGTCGCGTTGGCGTAGGCTCTCGGCCCACGTCTTGTTCTGGGCAAATAGGTGCGTCAGGGATTCCATGCTCGATCTAATTTTTGGAAGCCCGCGGCAAATGTCCACCGCGAATCACAGCCAAAAACCGTCTCCTGGCAGGCCGGCTCGGGGCTGCGACGGACGAGTCGGCGGCCGGCCCTACCTCGGTCCCCTATCCGCGCAGCTGTTTGAGCATTTTCTTAAAATCCGCCGGCAGCGGCGCGCGCAAGTCGAGAGGCAACTGCGTGATCGGATGCGTGAAAACGACGTGTTCGGCATGCAACATCACCCGCGGTGGCGTGGGCAGCTCCGGCCGGGGTTTCCAGCCATAGATCGTGTCGCCGAGCAGCGGATGGCCCAGGAATTTAAAATGCGCGCGAATCTGATGCGTGCGCCCGGTATGTATCCGGCAGCGCACCAGCGCGGCACCGGACGCAAAGACTTCAAGCCGCTCCCAATCGGTGCGCGCCGCCCGGCCGGTCGGTCCGGCGGTCATGCGATGCCGATGCACGGGATGGCGGCTGATCGGGCGGTCGATTACGCCGCCCGCGGCCTTCGGCACGCCAGAAACCAGCGCAACATATTCCTTCCGCAGGGAGCGGCCGGCGAACTGGGCCGCCAGCGCGCGGTGCGCGGTGTCGGTCTTGGCCACCAGCAGCACGCCGGACGTCTCCTTGTCCAGGCGATGGACAATTCCGGGCCGGGCCACGCCGCCGATACCGCTTAGGCTGTCGGCGCAATGCGCCAGGAGCGCGTGCACCAGGGTGTCCTCGCCCGTGCCAACACCGGGATGCACGACCATGCCGGCGGCTTTGTTGAGCGCGAGCAGGTGCTCGTCCTCGAATAAAATCTCCAAAGGGATCGCCACGGGCCTCAATTCGGCCGGTTTGGTTTCCGGCAGTTGGAATTCGATCGTTTCACCGGCGCGCACCGGATCGCTTTTGGCCAGCGGCCGGCCCGCGCGGCCGACCAACCCGGACTCAAAGGCGCGCTGCAACGCCGCCCGGCTGTGGGCGGGAAACGCCCGCGCGAGCACTTTGTCCGCCCGGGTGCGGCGGGTATTCGGCGGAACAATATAAGTCTCAACCATAAAAACCGCGAATCTTGTTAACCGCAGATGAACGCGGATGGACGCTGATACAGATTATCTTTCGGAAGGTAACCAAAAAAGGACCCGTCATGTCATGGATCATTCATCCGCGTCCATCGGCGTTCATCTGCGGTTTCACTTCACATCCGCGGTTAAACGCTCGATTTCCGCGAGGGCCGCGCGGCGCCGGGCGCCATCGACCAGCGCCACCTCCCAGCCATTGCGCGCGACCTGGGCCAGCTCGCCGCGCGTGAAACCAAGTTCTCCGGCCAGCGCGGCGTACTCGTCGTCGACCGAATTGGCAAAGATCAGCGGATCGTCCGTGCTCACCGTGCAGCTCACGCCTGCGGCGAGCAGCTTTTTTATCGGATGTTCGGCCATGGCCGGAACGACCCTTAGTCGGACATTGCTGATCGGGCACACATCGAAGGTCACACCGCGGGCGCAAGCCAGGGCCACGACGGCAGGATCTTCGACGGCGCGCACCCCATGCTGCACCCGGGCGACCCCCAGCTGCTCGATGGCCTCGCGCACGCGGTGGGCGCCGTCAAATTCACCCGCATGGCATTTGGTGATCTTGCCGGCGGCGCGGAGGCGCGCCCACACCCGCGCGGTCCACGGCTCGGTCGGGATCCCTTCCCAGCCGTGCAAATCCACCCCCGCCAGATCGTCCCAGTTTTCCAGGTCGTCGATCACCGCGCGCAACGGCCCGGCATAATCCGTGCGCAGCATGCCGGCAAACAGGCGCACCTCGAGGCCGGCGGGGACGGCGCTCCGAATCGCCGCCAGAATTTCTCGGCCGGGCACGTTGATAAACTGGGTCACCGGCAGATGAAAGCTGGTTTCGACGTAGCGCACGTTTTGCGCGACATGGCGGGCAAAGACCGCCCGGGCCGCCTCGTGATAGCGTTCGGCGCTCGTGAACCAGGGCAGCGCGTGACCGAGTAGCGCGCGGTCAAACTCGGGAAAAGTCGCGAAACGATGATCCGGCGCGTGAAAAAACGGATGGGCCGGAAAGGTCGCGGGCTGCCACGCGGCCAGCAATTCATAGGGCAATGCCCCTTCGAGATGCAGGTGCGTCTCAGTCTTGGGCAGGCTCTTGATGAAACCGCTAATGTCAGCCGAGATCATTTTTTAACCGCAGATGAACACGGATTACTTGGACTCATCCAAAACATGCGTTTAAAATGGTTTGTCATTCTGAGTGTAGCGAAGGATCTATTACAACTCTGTTGGCGAGACCAAAGCGGATGACAGACTGTCGGCCCTCGGCCTCGGTACTTCGGGACGCTGCTGATGAACCTGGTGTGGCGTTCTCCCCATTTGTCATCCAGAGACCCTGAGCAAGCCGCTGCGCGGCTTGCCTGGAACAGGCCAATGAACTGTTTCGCGCGGCAGCGCGGGTGGAGCGCGTTGACCTCAACGCGCTGAGAGCGTCTTGAGGTCAAGCCGCTCCACCTAGAA
>JBEKQH010000360.1:0-2905 GCA_049519915.1 Opitutaceae bacterium | reverse complement strand
CCTGCACCGCCGGACAGGCGAGCAACGCGGTTGCACATCAGGAAACCCACGCCCACCGAATACCATGCGGCCTATTTCCATCAACCGTCAGTTCTCAACGCGCCCCATAACCAGCCCAAAAAACGGGCTGTCAAGGTGGAGCCGACAAAGGAGGACAACCTTGACAGCACCGGACACAATCAACGGGCCGGGCGCGCTGATCCTGATTATCCCCGATTTTGCAAGTGTCCGCATTTCGGTGGCTGCGTCCGCCGTCTTGCCGGTGCACTTTGTTCTGGCCCGCGTGGAGTCCCGAAAAGCAACCGAGCACAACCGGGCGGGGAGCCGGTGCGTGGCCACCCCGTGGTGGCCAGCGCAGGCGGACGGCGGGCGAAGCGAAGGTGCGCGTTCGGGTCTCCGCGCCCGTGCCATATCGTCCCGCCACTCCACGAGGCCACGCCGACCCAGCGCAGCGCGGCGCGGTTTCGTGACGGTCGGCTATGTTCTTCCGGCGGCTGTCCGGAGGTCTCTGGTCAGCGCGTGCTGTCTGGCGAATGCCGGCCGCCGGCGAGTGATGAGCGCGGCACTTACGCGATCCAATCCTTACCCGCCAGGGCTAAGGAGAACAGCGTCCCCCTGATAGAAAATGCGACTGCATTTTCATAAGTGATTCTGCGAAGTCGGAGATTTTTTTATGCTGAGTCCTAAGACACAATTGAGTTTGAAGAGCGCGAAAGAATACTTTCGTGAGCATCTTTGCGTGGGTGATTATTACGCGGAGGGTCAGAAGATTTCAGGTGAATGGTTTGGCGTGGTCGCCCTCGACGAAGCCGGTGTAGGCGAGCAGCCCGCGGCCGATGAGCGCGGCGGCGAAGCGGTTGAGGTCGAGCGGTCCTCCGGTCTGCTCGGCGAGCGAGGTGGCGGTGGCGGCGAGCGGGCGTGGCCAGGTGTCGTGCGGAGCGTTGACGTTGAGGCCGAGGCCGAAGACGAGGTCGCGGATCTGGTCGGCGTCGACGCGCGCTTCGGTGAGCATGCCGCCGGCCTTGCGCCCGGAGAAAACGAGGTCGTTGGGCCATTTGAGGCCGGGCGCAAGCTGGCAGAAATTGGCGACGAGCTCGCAGATGTTGACTCCCATCCAGAGGGTGAACGTCTGCATGCGCGCGGGTTCGAGGCGCGGCCGGAAGGCAAAACTGAGGTATAGATTCCCGTTGGCCTCGCTGTGCCATGTCCGGCCGAAGCGGCCGCGGCCGTGCGTCTGCCGGCGGGCGAGGACGGCGAACGGCGCCGGCCGTCCGGCCGCGAGCTGGCGCTCGGCCTCGTTGTTCGTGCTGTCGATCTCGTCGAAAAAAGCCAGTCCGAAGCCGCGCGCGCGGCGGCGCAAGTGGGCTTCGATCAAGGCCAGGTTGAGCGTGGCCGGCGACCGCGTGAGTTTGTATCCCTGGCTGCGCACCGCCTTGAACGCGAAACCCTGCGTGCGCAGTTTCTCCATGTGCGTCCAGATGCCGACGCGGCTCATGCCAAGTTTTTTGGCGAGCGCGGTGCCGGAGACAAAGCCCGACTCGCTGTCGAGCAGTTCGCGCAGGATGACGGTTTCGGGCAGGCTCATGGTTTGCGGTTCAAGGTTCCAGGTTCAAAGTTCAAGGTTGGTCGCAGGTGAAACCTTGAACCGGGAACTTTGAGCCTTGAACTTTTTTCATGTTTTCCAGTCGAGGCCGATGTCGGCCCACACGCTGTGGTGCACGAGCGCGCCGGTCGAAATGAAATCGAGGCCGAGGCCGGCCAGGCGAGGAAGTTTTTCCAGGGTGATGCCGCCGCTCGCCTCGGTGAAGGTGCGTCCGCCGATGAGCGCGACGGCGCGGCGGAGTTGCGCGGGTGTGAAATTGTCGAGGAGCAGGACATCCGCGCCGGCGGCCAGCGCGGGTGGGATTTGCGCCAGCGAATCGACTTCAATTTCCACGGGCAGTTCGGGCGCGGCGCGCTTGGCTGCGGCGACGGCGGCGGCGAGGCCGCCGGTCGAGCCGAGCAGCGCGAGGTGGTTGTCCTTGAGCATCACGCGGTCGAAAAGCCCGAGCCGGTGATTCCAGCCGCCGCCGCAGGCCACGGCGTATTTTTCAAGCATGCGGTAGCCGGGCGTGGTCTTGCGCGTGTCGAGCAGGCGCGTGCGTGTCGCGCCGAGCGCCTCGACATAACGGTGGGTCTGGGTGGCCACGCCGCTGAGGCGCTGGAGAAAATTCAGGATGACGCGCTCGGCGGTGAGCAGGGTCCGCGGGTCGCCGCTGAGCGTGGCGAGCACGGCGCCGGCCGGCCGCCGGGCGCCGTCGCGGGTGTGAAGTTGGGCCGTGGCGCGGCCGCCGTAAACCGAGAGGATGAGCGGCAGCAGCGGCAGGCCGCACACGGTGAGCGGCTCGCGTGCGACGAGATCCGCCGTGCCGGAGCGCGCCGCCGCGCCGGCGATGCTGGCCGTGGAGAGATCGCCGGTGCGCGCGGGACGCGTACGCAAGCCGAGTCCGTGCAAGTCCTCGTCGCGCGCCATTTCGACCAGCCGGCGCAGATGGCCGAGATCGAGGTCGTCCCACGCGAGGCGCTGCAGCAACGCGTCGGCGGAAAGGGATTTGGGTGAGGCGGGCATGGTTAAAAGTAACAAGTGGAAAGTAACAAGTACCATGTAGAAGCTATTTCGAAATTGAAGACGATGGCCATTTTGAATTTTAAGATGGAGCCAATGTCATTTACAGAATTCGAGCAATCGGTGTGCACACAGAAAGCACCACCCGCGGGCCTGTCGTTGGCATTGCAGGCGTTGTGGCACGAGGCAAAAGGCGACTGGGAGCGCGCCCATTCTGCCGCCCAGCAGAAAACTTCGCTCGACGGCGCATGGGTGCACGCTTACCTGCATCGAAAAGAAGGCGACAACGGCAACGCGGGC